>JALZDV010000230.1 GCA_030862345.1 Actinomycetota bacterium
GATTGATCGCGGTGTCGTCGGCGCAGACCAGCGAGAAGTGCTCGTCGCTACGCAGCAGGAGCAGCGCACCCAGCGCAAGCATGCTGGCGGTCGTCTCGTGACCGCCGACCAGGAGCCCGTCCGCGAGACCGGCCAACTCTTCGTCGCTGATCGAGCCCCCGTGCTCACGAACGATCATCCCGAGCAGGCCGTCTCCCGGTTCCGCCCGCTGCGCCGCCACGAGTTCCCGCATGTAGGTAAGCGACTGGGCGATCGCGTCGAGCGTCTCCGCGTCCTCCATGAAGTCGAACCGTGAGTTGCTCAGTCGCTGGAAGTCCTTGCGATCCCCGTACGGCACGCCGAGCAGTTCGCAGATCACCAACGAGGGGATCGGCAGGGCGAAGGTCTGCACGAGGTCGACGGGTTTGGGAGAGGACTCGATGACATCGAGGCAGTCGGCGACGATCGCATCGATCCGCGGGGCCAGCCTGGCCAGCCGGCGCATCGTGAACTCCGGCGTCAGGATTTTGCGCAGCCGGGTGTGCTTGGGTGGGTCGCTCATCCCCAGCCCACCCGGGTCCTGTTGACCAGCAAGGGCTTCCACGCCGATCACCGCATCGGCGAGCGTCGAGAAGTCGGTGCTGAAGTCTCCGGCGCTACCCAACACCTGTCGTACGTCGTCGTAGCGGGTGAGCAGCCAGAACTTCATCCCGAACAGGTTGAACTCGCTGACCGGCTCCTCGATCCGGCGCCGGCTCAATGCGGGTACGGGATCCAGCCCTGCACGCATGAGGGGCAGAAACGGCGAATCAGTCATCGTCCTCGATTGTCGCAGTTATCAATGTCCCGTCGAGGGGTACCGCGGGCGAATGCCCGACTCACTCACCTTCATCGGTACGGCGACCACGATCCTGCGGGTCGGTTCGTTCACCCTGCTCACCGACCCCAACTTTCTGCGCCGCGGCCAGCGGGCATATCTCGGCCGCGGACTCTGGAGCCGGCGTCGCACCGAGCCGGCGATGCGCGTGTCCGACCTGCCGGAGCTCGACGCAGTCGTGCTCTCCCACCTGCACGGTGACCACTGGGACCGGGTGGCGCGCAAGGAACTGGACCGCTCACCCCCGGTGGTGACGACACCGCACGGCGCCCGACGGCTCGAGCGGTACGGGTTTCGCACGTACGCCCTTGAGAACTGGGAGAACCACACGATTGGCAAGACCGGTGAGGAACTCCGGATGACCTCGATGCCCGGCGTACACGCGCGGGGTGTGCTGGGCCGCATCCTGCCGCCGGTCATGGGAACCATGCTCGAGCATGTGCTCAACGGGAGGGTACGCCAGCGCATCTACCTCAGCGGCGACACCCTGACCGGCGACCATCTCGACGCGGTGCACGAACGCTATCCGCAGATCGACGCCGCGGTGATCCACCTTGGCGGTACCCGAGTGCTGGGCCGGACGGTCACGATGGACGGCAGGCAGGGGATCGACTTCCTCCGTCGAATCCAGCCGGGAGCGGCCGTGCCGGTGCACTACGACGACTACGGGGTCTTCCGCTCTCCGCTGTCGGACTTCCTCGACCGGGCCAGGGACTCCGGCCTCGGTGCATCGCTGCGGACGGTGCGGCGGGGGGACACAGTCACCCTGAACTGATCCGCCTGCTAGCACGAGTGTGCTATGAAGGTGCTGTGCCGATGCGTCTGGATCGGGATCAACGTCGCACGGAACTGGCCGAGGCAGTCTGGCGGGCGATCCGGCGCAAAGGCGTACGCGGTGCCTCGGTACGCGGCGTGGCCCGTGAAGCGGGGTTGTCGATGGGCTCGGTACGGTACTTCTTCGGCACCCAGGAGGAACTCCTGCACTTCGCCATGCGCGCGGTGATCGCCCGGGCGACTGGGCGGATCGAAGCGGGCGCGTCGGACCGCGACGCGCTGGTGGCCCAAGGTGATAGTGCTGCTGCTGCGGCCCGACTCCTGGAGCAGATTCTTCCGCTGGACGACGAACGGCTAGGCGAGGCCCAAGTCTGGTTGGCCTTCACCCTGCAGGGTGTGGTCGACGCGGGCATGGCCCGGATCCGGCGGGAAGCGGATGAGGGAGTACGTCAACTCTGCGAGAAGTGTCTGAGGGACCTGGCTGGACATGGGCTGGTAGCCGGCGAGCGCGACCTGGAGCTGGAGGTCGAACGGTTGTGGTCCCTGTTGGACGGTCTGACGCTGCACATCCTGCTCGACCGGACGCCGACGTCAGTGCAACGGACAACGGAGATCCTGCGAACCCACCTCGGCGACCTGCAGCACCCAGCCTGACAACCGGGCCCCCGCCTACGACCGGGTGCTCTGCGAGCCTCAGGTTACCCCCGGAGGGTATGTGCAAAAGGCCACGGTTTACGACGGATAGCGGCGGGTACGGCAATGTCAGACATCGACTGGGGGCGGACTTGATCTCGATCATGGCACCGGCACCTCGTTTCCGGCACGGATAGTGCGAGGCCAGTTGCTCAGCGAAATCCCCGTGCTGCCGGGTCTGCACATCGACGCCCAGCACGTCATCGGGGCTCCCCCCCAGCCCGCCGAGCGGGCATGGTTCGACGTGATTGCGCTGGCCGATGGCCGAACCGCGATGCTGGTCGGCGATCTGGTGGGGCCAGGCTCGGAGTCCGCACTCGGGACTGCCCGCCTACGGACGATCCTGAACGAGATGCTGCCCAACCGCCAGGATCTCGATGCCGTTGTAGGAAGTATGAGCAAGGCGACCGTCGACGGCGGTTCTGCTGTACAGGGGACCACCCTTTCCGTGGCGGTGCTGGATCCACGGGACGGAAACCTGCACTACAGCACCTGCGCTCATCCGCCACCCCTGGTAGTCACCGCCGACGGTCTAACCCGACCGCTCCGCCCGACCGGTGCCGAGGATCCCGAGAGCAGCCTTTCCAGCGCCATCGAACGGGAGCACCTGGCACCTGACGACGTCCTGGTCATGCACACCGGCGACCGCAGCCCATTGCTGGGGCCGGCATTCGAGCCGCCCGCGGCCGCCGCTCCGGAAGCCGACGAGCTGGCCCGGGCCGACGGAGGCGACCAGCCTGCTCCTGCCCCGCGGACCGAGGAAGTCTGCCGAGCTACGGCGGCGATGATCGGCCAGGGCGGTACACAGCACGATCTCGCCATAGTGGCCGTCCAGCTCAAGCCGCCGGTGCCCCGGTTGAAGTTGATCGTGCCGGGTGTAGTGGAGAGCCTGGCGCCGGCCGCGCAGGCGGTCGGCGACTGGCTGGCAGCCTTGCGGAGCAGCATCGAGGATGGTGCCGGCATGGCACTGGCCATGGGAGAGGCGGTCACGAACGCGATCCAGCACGCGTTCGTCGGCGGCCGCCCCGGTTCGGTGCAGGTCGAGTGCCGGCTACTGGCCGACGGCATGTTGGTCTGCTCGGTGCGTGATGACGGCCGATGGCTGCCGTCGGAGTCATCGCGGCGGGATCGAACCGGCCGTGGGCTGCGCCTGATGGCCCGGTTATGCGACCGGATCCAGATCCGGCGAGAGGTGAGCGGGACCGTCGTCGAACTCTGGCGGCGGCTGCATCACCCGGTGATCCGGTCCGTTGCGATGCCCAGCAGCGGTTGAAGTCGCCCCGTCGTGGGTAGGGCTATGCATCTCGAGTATTTAGGAGCACGCCGTTTACATCGTAAATTCGCTGGGTACCCTTTCCCGTCGTGCAGCTGCACAACCGCTGCCGAGGCAGACATCACTGTGCAGCCATGACTGCCCCCTAGGAGGACACACACCATGACGTACCCCCCTGAAACACCGTCATCAACGTACGGTTCCGGCCAGCCGAGCAGCTATCCGACGACTGAGCCGGCTTCGACGTACTCGTCGACGGAATCCGGCTACCCGATCGCGACTGATCCGTCCGGATCAGGCTACGGCTCGGACTCCTCGACCACCCAGGTGGCCAAGGACCAGGCGTCGCAGGTTGGCGGCACCGCAGCTCAAGCCGGGCAGCAGGTCGCCGGGGTAGCCAAGGAGCAGGTCGCCAACGTCGCGCAGCAGACCAAGTACGAGACGAAGAACCTGATGGGGCAGACGCGCAGCGAACTCAGCAGCCAGGCGGGGACCCAGCAGCAGCGAGTTGCCGGTGGCATGCGGTCCCTGGGCTCGGAGTTGCAGTCGATGGCCAGCAACTCCGACAGCGACGGGCCGGCCGCTTCGATTGCTCGGCAGGCCGCCGATCGGATCAACTCGGCAGCCGGATGGCTGGAAGACCGTGACCCCGGCCAGGTCATGACCGAGGTGCAGCGTTTCGCCCGCCAACGTCCCGGTGCCTTCCTCGCCATCGCCGCGGTCGCCGGCCTCGCAGTCGGACGCCTGACCCGCGGCCTGACAGCCGACAGCGAGCAGAGCAGCAGTTACCAGACCGGGCTGAGCGGCCAGGCGACTGGCGCGGACTACGCCGCGGCGCAGCCGGACAACGGCTGGCAGGCGGCCGCGGCCACCACCGCACCCGATCCGGCTACTGCATACGGCTCGGGATATGGAACGGGATACACCACTGGCCAGGCCTACGACGCACCGGCGCAGGCGCCAGGCGGCTGGACCCAGGACCCCACCCCGCCGGTCGGTGGTAGCGAGTACTACGACCCAGGCGCGGGGACGGTCGGCCGATGACGACCTCGGAGATGGGTTCCATCCAACCGGGACGGGATCTCGGCGCCACGGCTGCCGGGACGGAGGACCGGTCGATCGGTGAGATCCTCAGTGATGTCACCACCGACCTGTCGACCCTGATGCGGCAGGAGCTCGAGCTGGCCAAGGCGGAGCTCAAGCAGACCGCCACCAAGGCCGGTACCGGTGCCGGCCTACTCGGCGGGGCCGCTGTGGCCGGACACTTCGTCCTGCTCTTCGTCTCCATCGCGCTGTGGTGGGGCCTGGGCATGCTGATCGGGCACGCCTGGTCAGCTCTGATCGTCGCCGTCATCTGGGGCATCATCGCCGCCGTGCTGGCCGTTAGCGGGCGCAAGCAACTGGCCCGGGCACAGGGCGTACCGCGGACGACCGAAACCGTCGCCAAGATCCCCGACGCGCTCAAGGGCAATGAGCCGCCCCACCCCACCGCCAATCCGATGACCCAGAACTACACAGGCAATGGACAGGAGACCTACCGATGACGACCGACCCGGATCTGATCCGCGCCGACATCGAGCGCACCCGTTCCCGGCTCAGCGACGACGTCAACTCCCTCACCCACGAGGCGAACCCGAAAACCATGGCCGGCCGCAAGGTCGACCGAGCGAAGTCCGCAGTCACCGGTATCAAGGACAAGGTGATGGGAAGTGCCAGTGGCTCGGCCTCCTCGGCGGGTTCGGCGGCCTCCTCGGCCACCGACAGCCTCAGCAACGCGGCATCGTCGGTGGGTGATGCGGTCTCCTCGGCACCGCAGACCGTACGCACGCAGACCCAGGGCAACCCGATGGCGGCTGGGCTGATTGCGTTCGGTGCCGGTGCACTGCTCGGTAGCCTGCTCCCGGCTAGCAGCAAAGAGCAGCAGGCCGCGGCCAAGGTGAAGGAAGCCGCGCAGCCGGTGGCCCAGCAGCTCGGCGAGGTCGCCAAGGAGACCGCGCAATCGCTGAAGGAACCCGCGCAACAGGCAGTGGAGTCAGTCAAGAGCACTGCGACCGACGCCGCAGCAACGGTCAAGGACGAGGGGACCTCGGCGGCCCAGGACGTCAAGAGCCAGGCGCAGGATTCCGCTCAGCAGGTCAAGAACCAGAGCAGCTAGCGCGCGCGATAAGTACAACCGTCCAC
>JALZDV010000293.1 GCA_030862345.1 Actinomycetota bacterium
ACCGAGAACAGCTTCGCCACGGTCTGGCGGCCGTCCTGCTGAAACGCACGACACACCGGCCTGCCTTCGATGCCCTGTTCGACCTGTGGTGGCCAACCAGCATCACCGCCGGGTCTGGATCCGACAACGATGGCGCAGACGGTGTGGAGTGGGAGTTGGCGGATCCGGATCCAGGCTCAGAAGGGGATGACTTCGGTCTGTCGGCAGAGGAATTCACGCAGGCGTTGCGCGCACAGTTGGCGCAACTCCTGCTCGACGGGGACGACGCCGCACTGCGGAGATTCGCGAGGTTCGCCGTAGGCCGACTCGGGCGGGGCGGTCAGTCGCCGGGTGGCCAGTCCTTCTTCAGCTACCGGGTGCTGCGGGCTCTCTCCCCGGATACCCTGATCGCCGGCCTGCTGCAGGGGCTGCTCGGCGGGCAGGAACGCGGGGGTCTGGCCGAGCAGGTGGCCCGCCAGACGATCCGGGAACGGTTGGCCGCATTGCGGTCACACATCGAGACCGAGGTTCGTCGCCGCGCCGCCGAGCAGCGGGGCAAGGAAAACGTCGCCCGGACGGCCGTCACACCGCTTGCTGATCAGGTCGACTTCCTGCGGGCCTCGCACAACGATCTCGCCGAGCTTCGACGCACAGTCACCCCGCTGGCCCGGCGGTTGGCCACCCGGTTGGCCGCCCGTCGCCGGCATGGTCGTCGCGGGAGGCTGGACTTTCGCCGTACGGTGCGCGCTTCGCTGGCGACCGGCGGGGTGCCGCTGGTCACTGCGCACCGACCACGGCGGGTATCCAAGCCCGAACTCGTCGTGCTCTGCGACGTCAGCGGTTCGGTCGCCGGTTTCTCACACTTCACATTGCTGCTGACTGCGGCCTTGCGGGAGCAGTTCTCCGGGGTACGGGCCTTCGCTTTCGTCGACAGCTGTGACGAGGTGACCCGGTTCTTCGCGCCCGGATCCGACGTCGCCGACGCCGTGCAGCGGATCGGCCGCGAGGCCCGGGTCGTCTGGTTCGACGGGCACAGCGACTACGGGCACTCGCTGGAGACCTTCGCCGAGAACTGGCCGACGGTGGTGGGCCCCCAGTCATCACTGCTGATCCTGGGTGACGGTCGGACGAACTACCGCAGTCCCGGTCTACCGACCCTGGCGGCATTGGTCAAACGATCCCGTCACGCCTACTGGCTCAATCCCGAGCCACGCCGGCTTTGGGGCAGCGGGGACTCCGCAGCTGACGACTACGCAGAGCTGATCGAGATGGTCGAGTGCCGGACCGCCGAGCAGTTGACCGACTTCATCACCCGGCTCTGATAGTTGACTCACGAGAAAGCTGTCCGGCCTCGTACGGTCGGCGCGACACACCGCGCGTGACCTGCGAGGGAAGCTACTTGCCGGTACGGCGTAACCGAAGGGCGCCGGGCGCGTTGATCCCCGTGTTGGCCGGCCGCACGGGGGGCCGGTCGACCGCGACGTTCCGGCGCCGGGACGTGGACAACCGTTCAGGAAGTGTCGGTCGATAAGCTACCCAGCAAGATGGGGAAAGGCCGACGGCTGGGCGTCATGGGTGGCACGTTCGACCCGATTCACCACGGGCACCTCGTCGCGGCCAGCGAGGTCGCCGTTCTGTTCGGTCTGGATGAAGTGCTGTTCGTACCGACCGGAAAACCCTGGCAGAAGGCCGAGGGCGAGGTCAGCCCGGCCGAGGACCGCTATCTGATGACAGTCATCGCCACGGCGTCCAACCCACGATTCGCCGTCAGTCGGGTCGATGTCGACCGGACCGGCGCCACGTACACGGTGGACACCCTGCAAGACCTGCGGCGGCTGCACCCGGACACGGAGATGTTCTTCATCACCGGTGCCGACGCGCTGGAGAAGATCCTCGACTGGCGAAATGCCGAGGAGTTGTTCGGGTTGGCGCATCTGGTGGGCGTCACGCGTCCGGGGTACCGGCTGGAGGACAGCCACCTGCCGGAGGGCAGTGTCACGCTGGTGGACGTCCCGGCGATGGCGATCTCCTCCAGCGACTGCCGGAATCGGGTGAGCCGCGGAATGCCGGTCTGGTACCTCGTCCCGGACGGTGTGGTGCAGTACATCGAGAAGCGACACCTCTATCGCGACGACAGGAGAGTTCCCGGATGACCGCCTCGGACACGGCGCGGATCGTCGCACTGCTGGCCGCCCAAGCGGCTGCCGACAAGCAGGCCCAGGATTTGGTCGTCGTCGATGTCAGCGACCGGCTGGTGATCACCGACGTGTTCGTCATCGCCTCGGCCAGCAACGAGCGACAGGTGCAAGCCATCGTCGATGAGATCGAGGATCGGCTGCGCACCGAGGCCGGGGTCAAGCCGGTACGCCGTGAGGGGGCCCGGGAGGGACGCTGGGTGCTCCTGGACTACGTAGATGTGGTGGTCCACGTCCAGCATGCGGAGGAGCGGCTGTACTACGCGCTTGAACGTCTGTGGACCGATTGCCCGATAATTCCGTTCATCGATTCGGCCGCCCCTCCGGTCGGCGGATGATTCGAGCGAACCGGCTGAACGGGGCGCCGGCGATGCTCGGCGTACGGCGGGTGATCGTCTGGCGGCATGGTCGGACGACCTGGAACGCCGCTGGCCGCTTTCAGGGGCAGAGCGATCCGCCGCTGGACCTGGTCGGGCAGGAGCAGAGCCGACAGGCGGCCACCCGGCTCGCCGTCGACCCGCCGGCGCTGATTCTCACCAGTGATCTGGTTCGGGCCACCAGCACCGCCGCGGCGCTGACCCAACTGATCGACACTCCGATCAAGATCGAGCCAAGGCTCCGCGAGATCGATCTCGGCACCTGGCAAGGGCTGACCCGCGACGAGGTGGCTGCCCGCTACCCCGCGCAGTTCGCGGAATGGCTGGACGGTCAACCGGTCCTGGACCGAGGCGGTGAGACCAGGGCACAACTGGACACCCGGGTGCTCGCGGCCCTGCGTGACATCGAAGTCGACAACGCCCTGCTCGTCACTCACGGGGGGACCGCCCGCTCGATCATCGAGGTCCTGCTCGGCCTGCCGCCCCACGCCGGACGCTGGTTGGCCGTACTGGGCAACTGCCACTGGAGTCACCTGGAGCGCTACCCGGCCGGCTGGCAACTGCGTACCCACAACCTGGCGCCGGCCTCGGAGACGATGCGCCGCGACGCCGGCGTGGCAGCCGATGATCGGGGCGATGCAGACGCCGTGGATGACGCAGCGCAGGCAGCGGGTGCCAGATCCGGAGCATCGAGGACTGGGCAAGACGCCGGTGCGGGTAGCTGACCAACCCGGATCGAACGTGCCCCGGGTTCTGCTTCTCGCCGACTCGTTGGCCTTTCACGGGCCAGTCCGCCCGGAACTGCTGACCGATCCCCGGATCTACCCCAATGTCATGGCGCAGGCGCTGGGAGCCGAGGTGGACGTCGTGGCTCAGGTGGGTTGGACGGCGCGACACGTCTGGCGGTCGCTTACCAGGGACCCTCGGGTTTACTCCTTTCTCGTCCCCTCCGCCGACGCCGTGATCCTGGCAGTTGGTGGAATGGACTACCTGCCCACGGCCTTGCCGACGCACCTCCGGGAGGGCATCGGATTCCTGCGTCCCGCCTGGATACGCCGGGGAGTTCGCCGCGGCTACCTGATCGGCCAACCTCGGGTGGCCCGCTGGACCCGCGGTGGGTTGAGGTCATTGCCTCAGTCGTTGACCGACCGATACCTGGCCAACTGTGTGTCTGCGCTGCGCATGTTGAGGCCGGGGCTGCCGATCATCGGGATCCTGCCGCCGCCGCATCGGGCCGCGGCGTTCGGCTTCGAATTGCGTGGCCACGCGCGGGCCTGCCGCGCCGCTCGGGCGTGGGGAGCCGAGCACGACGTACCGCTGGCAGATCTCCCCGCCGTGGTCGGCCCGCACCTGGCCGCCGGGCGGGCCAATCCGGACGGTCTGCACTTCGGCTGGGAGTGCCACCGCGACGTAGGGGTGGAACTCGCCCGGGTGCTGCGCTCGTGTGCCGACTGGCCCGATCCGCGCCGGCCGGTTGAGATCTCGCCGTCTTGAGCTGTCAGCCGAGCAGCGGCGCGAGCAAGCCGACCACGGCAAGCAGCACGCTGATCCCGCAGAGAGCCAGAGCTGTCCACAGCGGGGGCCTGGCTTGTCCGTTCGCGAACTGGTCTCTCCTTCGGCGTGCGCCGGAACGAGCGCGGACGCCGATGAGCATCGCCGCGCTGAGGCCGAGCAGAGCAAGCAAGAGGGCGACCGGACCGATTCGTTCGGCCCAGCGCGCGAAGAACAACGACGCCACCGCAAGTGTGGCCGCTGTGCGAGTCCAGGAGAGCGCAGTCCGGTCCACCTGGGTGTCCAGCGGCTCCGTATCTGCGTTCATCCCTGCGGCAACTCACTGCGTCAGGATCAGGATGATCACCGCGACGGCAACCAGGCAGATCCCGAGGGAGAGGATCGGCAACAGAGCCGGAGGGGGAATGCTGACCCGGTTGCGCATGGCCCGCTCGGTGTTCAACCACCGCCGGAAGGACCCGACGGCCAGGGCCGCGCCGAGGAGGAGGAGAACCGTGGCGATGGCCCGTCGCCCGCCTGCGCCCAATGCCGGCAGGTCGAATGCCTCCAGCGCCACCCCCGCAGCGATCAGCGCGAGCGCAGTCCGCGTCCAGGCGAGGAAAGTTCGCTCGTTGGACAGCGTGAAGCGCGGATCAGGGTCTTCACCCTCATCCAGCAGTCTCCGCGCCCACCCCGGGCCCACACGCGGACCCTAGTGCCGACCGGGCCGCGCACTAGATTGCTGCCGTGCGCGAAGGGGAGATCGCAGTTGTCACCGATTCGACCGCCTACCTCCCGGACGGGCTGGCCCGAGAACTCCAGGTCAGTGTCGTACCGCTGTACGTGATCATGGGCGGTGCCTCCGGTGAGGAGGGCATCGACATCACCCCACATCAGCTGGCGGTGGCCCTTCGCGAGAGTCGTCAACAGGTGTCAACGTCCCGCCCGACACCGAGCGCATTTGCCCAGACCTATCGACGATGCCTGGATGCCGGCGCTGCCGGGGTGGTGTCGGTCCATCTGTCGCGGGAACTGTCCGGGACCTGGGATGCCGCCCGACTTGCGGCTGAAGACGTTGACCCTGAGCGCGTCAAGGTCATCGATTCACGGTCGGCGGCAATGGGATTGGGCTTCGCGGTGCTCGCCGCGGCCGAGCGGGCCCGGACCGGAGCCAACCTGGATGACGTAGTGCGGGCAGGCGTCGACACGGCCGCGGAAACCGTGACGCTGTTCTACGTCGACACTTTGGAGTTCCTTCGTCGGGGTGGCCGGATCGGCGCCGCGGCAGCCCTGCTCGGTACCGCACTTGCGGTCAAGCCGCTGCTGCACGTGGTCGACGGTCGGATCGTCGCTCTCGAGCGGGTACGCACGGCCAGCAAGGCAATCGCTCGGCTCGCCGAGGTGGCTGTCGAACGCGCGGGAAGTCGGTTGGTCGATGTTGCCGTGCAGCACCTCGCCGCGCCGGAGCGAGCTGAAGCGGTTGCCGCGGTCCTGCGCGAGCGGGTCCCACAGTTGCACCGGATGTACATCAGCGAAGTCGGCGCCGTCGTCGGTGCCCATGTGGGCCCCGGCTTGATCGGTGTCGTCGTGGCTCCCGCCTCAGCGCCGTGAGAGACGGTTGGCACTCCCCGCGTTCGAGGCGCTGCACCGCTGACTCGCGGCTGTGATCCACAGGGGCAGCCCGAACTTTCCACAGAAGGCGCAGTCGACCCAACGGACGCGTCGATGCTGCCTAGCGTGGGCCACATGCGTGGTCGCGTGCGAGGGCTTGACGGCGCCGACGCCGAGGCGTTCGTCCGCGAGCGGCTTCGATCCATCGTGGCTGCGGCCACACCGGGTTCCACCGTGGCTGCCGCCACACCGCGGTCCGGCTGGGTGCCGGAGCCGATCGACGAGAGGCTGGCTCCGGTAGCTCCGAGGCTGGCGCCGCAGTCCTGGCCCGGCGAGCGGGCGGTGTCGGATGCCGAGCCGGTGGGGACACCTGACCTGCCGTTGTCTTCGACTCAGGAGTCGGACCACCAGGCTCCAGTCGCGACGGTGCCCATTGGTCGGCACCGTGGCATGAATGGCTCGGAGCAGCGCCTTCGCTGGGACCCGGGTCGGCCCGGTGCGCTCGCCCTGTGCCTGGTTGCCGTCCTGGCCGCCGTGTTGGCGACCGGGATCACCTGGTGGTCCCGGCCCACTTCCTCGACGGTGGACGAGGTGAACGCGGCGCCACTGCCGGCGGCAGCTCAGGCACCGGGCAATTCCGGGCAGACCGATGGTCAGCAGCAGCCTGGATCCGGCACTGGACCCGACGCCGGCCCTGGCTCGGTAGAGGAACTGGTCATCTCCGTCATCGGGCAGGTCCACCAACCCGGGCTGGTCACGGTCACGTCAGGGGCGCGGGTGGCCGACGCCATTGCAGCCGCCGGTGGAGCCCTGCCCGCAGCAGATCTGAGCTCTGTCAACCTGGCCAGGTTGGTCGTAGATGGCGAACAGATCGCAGTCGGCATCCCCGGATCAGCGCTGCCAGGTGGTGCCGTTCCGGCGGAGTCCAACGGACTCGTGAACCTCAACAGCGCATCTCAGGCTGAACTGGAGGACCTGCCGGGCATCGGGCCGGTCCTTGCCCAACGGATCATCGATTTCCGGGCGGCCAATGGTGGTTTCACCGCTGTCGAGGAGCTGCGTGAGGTGAGCGGCATCGGACCGACTGTGTACGAAGACATCGTCGACCTCGTGACCGTGTGAGCCAGCAACGCTGGGACGTCCGGCTGGTTCCAGCGGCCGCGCTGGGCTGGCTGACTGCGTGGGTAGCACCACTGCTGCCCTTTGGCGTTCTGGCCACCATGACGCTGCTGGCGCTTACCGCCGCGGTCTCAATGTTGATCAACCGGTCGCCCACATGTCATCGTGCTGCGGGCAAGGCGGCCGCCGCAATTGCCCTGGCTGGGCTGGGTCTGGTGGCGGGTACGTCGGCAGCCCACATCAATGCCCGGAACGGTTCGTCGCTGCACGCGTTGGCCGCCCAGGGGCAGGACGTTCGACTCACGGTCGTGGTGAACGAGCAGGTCAGAACGTTGGCGCCGGGGTCATCCAACTCGGGGGTACTCGTACCGGCCACGGTCGTTACGGTCAGCTGTGCCAGAGCATGCGCGGATTCGGCCGTGCGCTCCTGGCCGCTGAGGGCAGAGGTGCTAGTGTTCGCGCCGCTGCAGGGTTGGGCGCAGCTCATGCCCGGGTCCACCGTCTCGGCGACGGTCACGCTGGCCAGCGCATCCGCTGAGGATCTGCTGGTCGGCGTCGCCTTCGCCCGTGGGCCTCCCGAGGCCTCCACGCCGCCGCACGGCGTGCTGGATTCGCTGGCGGCAAGCGTTCGTGGCGGTTTGCGTGAACGTGCCGACCGGGTGCTGGGCCGGGATGAGGCCGGGCTATTGCGCGGCATCGTCCTGGGCGACACGGCCGGTATGGACGCCATCCTCGTGGAGGACTTCCGGATCAGCGGTTTGTCCCATCTGACGGCGGTGTCTGGCACGAACTGTGCCATCGTCATCGCCGCAGTGCTGTGGCCGCTGCGCCGGATCGGGGTACGCGGGCTCACGCGCGTCCTGATCGCCGCCCTCTTCCTGGCCGGCTTCGTAGTTCTCGTCGGCCCGCAACCCAGCGTCCTTCGTGCGGCGGTCATGGGTGCGATCACTCTGCTCGCGTTGGGCGCAGGGCGTGCTCGGCAGGCCGTTCCTGCCCTGGCCGGGACGGTTCTGCTCCTCTGCGCATGGGACCCCGGGCTGGCCCGTGATCTCGGGTTCGCCCTCTCAGTCGCCGCCACCGCGGGGATCATCCTGTTGGCTGGGCCGTGGACCGAGCAGCTGACCCGGCGCGGGTGGCCCGCCTTCCCGGCAACCACCGCGGCTGTCTGCGCCGCCGCTGGGCTGTTCACCGCGCCGGTGCTCCTGCTGATCGTCGATCGGGTAAGTCTCATCTCACTGCCGGCCAATCTCTTGGTGGTTCCGGTCGTCGCCGCCGTCACCGTGCTCGGGCTTGCTGCGGCGCTGGTGGCACCGCTCTGGCCCTGGCTGGCCGAGGTATTGCTGCGGACATCCGACCTGCCGCTGCGGTGGATGGTCTGGGTCGCCGAGCGCGCTTCGCGCACTCCAGGAGCGGTCGTCCCATGGCCGGACGGGGTCCTCGGCGCGCTGGGACTCGTGGCCGGAATCGTTGGCTCCATCGTCCTGTTGCGGCAAAGACGGTTTCGGTGGGTGGCGGCCGCGGCCTGCATCGGGATCGTGGTCAGCGCAGTAGCGGTTCGCTCTGTCGCGCCAAGCTGGCCGCCGACCGGCTGGTCGCTCGTGGCCTGTGATGTTGGCCAGGGCGATGCGCTCGTGGTGTCGTTGGGAGCAGGCCGCGCGCTCGTGGTGGACGCAGGCCCGGAGCCGGTCGTTGTCGACGCGTGTCTGCGCAGGCTCGGTGTGCAGGAGGTGCCCGTGCTGTTGCTCTCCCATCTGCACGCCGATCACATCGACGGGATGGCCGGCGTACTCCGGGGCCGTACCGTGGGGGCGGTCGCCACGAGTGCCGATCCCCCTCCGGTGCAGGCCTATAACCGAATTCTGGGACTGGCCGAAGATGCCGATATCGGGGTTGTGACCCTGCGTGCAGGGGAGACCCGCGCGCTCGGCTCAGCCACGATCGAGGTGCTCGGTCCGGTGGCGCGCTACATCGAGAGTCGATCGGACCCGAACAACTCGTCGGTGGTGGCCCGGGTCACTGTGGGGGATGTGTCGATTCTGGCGACCGGGGATGTCGAGTCCGAGGCGCAGGGTGACTTGCTGCGACGGGGAACCGATCTCCACGCCGACGTGCTGAAGGTGGCTCATCACGGGAGCGCGTACCAGGAGCCTGCGTTCCTGACCGCAACCCGGGCGCGCGTGGCGCTGGTCTCGGTCGGGGTCGACAACGACTACGGGCACCCGGACGGAGTTCTGCTGGATCGGCTGGCCGGCGCGGGCATGTCCGTGCACCGCACCGACGAGGACGGAGACATCGCGGTCGCGGACGGGCCCGGGTCAGACCTCCAGGTGTTTCGGCGGGGCGACCCGATCCGGACAGAGGCAGCTGCCCTGTTTCACCCGCCAATGGGTGATTTGCCTCCCCGACCACGACCCCAGGCCCGACCGACTCTCGAGGTCCTTCGGCGTTGGCCGCCCCTCAATCTCGGCCGGTGCCCGGACCGGGTCGGGACGCCGGAGATTCGTCATCGACCACCGCGGCGATCCGCCTTCCAGCCACGGCGAGGGCAGTCGTCAGGTCGCGGCCGAGGCGGGCAACGAAGTCCGCGGCCGGGATCTCCTCGGCAATGCGATACGCCTGTCCGGCCCAGAGATTGACGACATCGCGGTCTCCGGCGGCCCTGCCGGCAGCGCGCAACTGGGCCGTTGCATGATGGATCTGCGGGTAGGCCACCGGGGCGGCGGCGGAGTGTTCGACCAGGAATCGGTTCTCGATGCCCCGCGCCGCGCGTCCAGTGAACGCCCTGGTCAACCTGGTGTGTCCGGGCTCGGACAATGCTGCGCGGTGTGCTGGTGAGGTGCCGGCCTCGGGGCAACGCAGGAACGCCGTACCGAGCTGCGCCGCTTGTGCACCGGCACACAGGACCGCGGCAATCGCCGCGCCGGTGGCGATGCCCCCGGTGGCGACCAGTGGCAGATCAACATGGTCCTTCAGGAGTTGCAGCAGCACGAGCAGGCCGTAGTCGACGCGATCGTGGCGGTCGAGGAAGCCACCACGGTGACCCCCGGCCTCGGCGCCCTGCGCGATGACGGCATCTGCTCCGGCTGCTGCGGCTTGCTGTGCCTCACCCGGTTCTGTCACCGTCACCCACACCTCGGATCCGGCCGCATGCAATCGCCGGACTAGTCCGGCATCCGGGCATCCGAACGTGAACGACACGGCCGGGACCTGCTCGACTATGGCCAATTCGACCTTGGCGGCGAACGCGTCGTCGTCGTAGCGCGGCTCGCCAAGGACGACACCGTGCCGGTCGGCTTCCCCGGCTATCTCGTCGAGATAAGGCGCAACGGCGCCAGGATCCGCGTCCTCGCCGCCAGGCACGAAGATGTTCAGTCCGTACGGCGCACGGGTGAGCCCACGCAGTTCGGCGATCTCAGCCGCCACATCGTCGGTTGTCCGATAACCGGAGGCCAGGAAACCGAACGCTCCGGCCTTCAGCACGGCTGCGGTGAGCCCCGGTGTTGAGGCTCCACCGGCCAACGGCGCTTGGATGATCGGAATGCGCAGACGGTCAAGCAGCATCGGCCGAGGCTATGCGCTCCGGCACCGCCGGTTGCGGTCTGCGTCGGATCCCGATGGCAGGATTCGGCGCATGGTCGAGCATTCCGGCGGAACCCATCTGGCGCTAGGCGACGACGAGTTCTTGCGCGCCCGTAGTTGCGCGGATGTGGTGGCGGCCGCGCGTGCGGCTGACCCGGCGATCGAGGTCCAGGAGCTCGGTGCGGCGGGGTCGGACCCGGGACACCTTGCCGAGATACTCGGTCTTTCTCTGTTCGCGCAGCGTCGGCTCGTGATCATCGAGGGGACGCACGAGGCGACGAAGGACTTCGCCGAGGCGGTGGCTGCGGCCGTCGAGGCAAGGGACAACGACCTCGTGCTCGTTGTCACACACAGTGGCGGTACTCGGCACAAGGCGTTGATCGACCGGCTGCGCAAGGCCGGCGCGACCATCCACGACTGCGCGAAACTGACCCGGCATGAGGACCGGCTCCGCTTCATCCGCCGGGAGGCCGAACGCGCCGGAGGGTCGATCAGTACGGCTGGCACCGCAGCGCTACTGGACGCCGTCGGCAACGATCTCCGCGAACTCTCCGCGGCGACCCGCCAGCTGGTCTTCGATGCCGGTGGCCGGATAGAGGTCGAGGATGTCGCGCGGTATCACCGGGGACGGGCTGAGATCACCGGGTTCTCCGTGGCCGAACGGGCCCTGGTCGGAGATCTCCCCTCCGCACTCGAGGCGCTGCGCTGGGCGTTGGACCAGGGCGTTGCCGCGGTGTTGATCGCCGATGCCCTCGCCGATGGCGTACGGACGGCCGCTCGGGTGGTCTCGGTCGGGCGAAGTGATCCTTACGATCTCGCCAGAACGCTGGGACTGCCCCCCTGGAAGGTGAAACGCGCGCAGCAGCAGGCCCGTGGCTGGAAGGTCACCGGTCTGCACGAGGCTCTGCAGATCGTTGCGGAGGTCAACGCCGACGTGAAAGGAGTAGCCGCCAGCGCCGACTATGCACTGGAGAAGGCGGTGCGGCGGCTGGTCGTGGCCAAGCACAGTCCAAGCGGGGTCGGCGCCTGACCCAAAGTGTCTCGGTGGGGCGGTTAGAGCGTGGCGATCTTCTTGGCCATCGCCGACTTGCGGTTGGCCGCCTGGTTCTTGTGGATGACTCCCTTGCTTGCAGCCTTGTCCAGCTGGCGGGAGGCCTTGAGCAGCTCTTCGTTGGCAGCGCTGGCATCACCGGCCTCGGCGGCGGCGCGGAACTTGCGGACGGAGGTCTTCAACGAGGACCGGACCGCTGCGTTGCGCTGACGGGCTTTCTCGTTGGTCTTGATCCGCTTGATCTGAGATTTGATGTTCGCCACGCGGGAAAGCCTTCGCTTCTTGTGATCGGGAGTCTGACTCGTGCTGAGCTGCCAGGCATGACTTGACCGCCTCGAGCGGCGTCAGCATCGACAGTCAGGTTACCAGCCGGCCCGTACCCGTCGCATCGAGGCATCGCCAGGCCCGCGTGGGACCATGGACCGAGCCCACCGACCCAGCCCGCCGCACGGCACCGCCACGCCACAGTCCCAACGTATGAGACGGATCTGAGTGACCCAGCCCGCAACGCCCGTTCATGCGCTGACGGATCCCGGCCGGATCCGCAACTTCTGCATCATCGCGCACATCGACCACGGCAAGTCCACGCTCGCCGACCGGATGCTCGAGGTCACCGGTGTCATCGACTCCCGGAACATGCGCGCGCAGTATCTCGACCGGATGGACATCGAACGCGAGCGCGGCATCACCATCAAGTCGCAGGCGGTCCGGCTGCCCTGGCCGGGGCAGGACGGTGCCGGGTATGTGCTGAACATGATCGACACCCCCGGGCACGTCGACTTCACCTACGAGGTCTCCCGCTCGCTGGCTGCCTGCGAGGGTGCCGTTCTGCTGGTCGATGCCGCGCAGGGAATCGAGGCCCAGACGCTGGCAAATCTCTACCTCGCGCTGGAGAACGACCTGCAGGTCATCCCGGTGCTCAACAAGATCGACCTGCCGGCGGCCCAGCCGGGGCGCTATGCGGCCGAGATCGCCCATGTGATCGGCTGCGATGCCGAGGATGTGCTCCGGGTCAGCGGCAAGACGGGTGCCGGAGTCGCGGACCTGCTCGACGCCGTCGTACGGGACATTCCGGCGCCGGTGGGGAACCCCGATGCCCCGAGCCGGGCGATGATCTTCGACTCGGTGTATGACACCTACCGCGGTGTGATCACCTACATCCGGGTCATCGACGGTGAGATCCACGCTCGCGAGAAGATCCGGATGATGTCGACGCGGGCCACCCACGAGTTGCTCGAGGTGGGCGTGATCTCACCCGAGCCCAAGCGGGTCGCCGCGCTCGGCGTGGGCGAGGTGGGCTACCTGATCACCGGCGTGAAGGACGTTCGCCAGTCCCGGGTCGGTGACACGATCACCAATCTCGCGAAGCCGGCCACCGAGGCGCTGGGCGGCTATCGGGATCCGCGCCCCATGGTCTACTCCGGGCTCTATCCGATCGACGGGTCGGACTACCCGATCCTGCGTGACGCGCTGGACCGCTTGCAGTTGAACGACGCGGCGCTGGTGTACGAACCGGAGACCTCGACCGCGCTGGGTTTCGGCTTCCGGTGTGGCTTTCTCGGGCTGCTGCACCTGGAGATCGTCCGGGAGCGCCTGGAGCGGGAGTTCGACCTGTCGCTGATCTCCACGATGCCCAACGTGGTGTACCGGATGGTCACCGAGGACGGCGAGGAGTTGGTGATCACCAACCCCAGCGACTGGCCGGCGGGCAAGACCGGCGAGGTGTACGAGCCGGTCGTGAAGGCGATGATCATCTCCCCGACCGATTACACCGGCGCGATCATGGAACTCTGCCAGTCTCGGCGCGGGCAGCTCACCGGCATGGACTACCTCTCCGATACCCGGGTGGAGTTACGCTACACACTTCCGTTGGGGGAGATCATCTTTGACTTCTTCGACGTCCTCAAGTCTCGGACCCGTGGTTATGCCTCGCTGGACTACGAAGAATCCGGAGAGCAGTTGGCCGAACTGTCCAAGGTGGACATCCTGTTGCAGGGCGAGGCAGTCGACGCCTTCAGTGCCATCGTGCACAAGGACAAGGCATACGCCTATGGGGTGATGATGACCGGCAAGCTGCGGGAGCTCATTCCGCGACAGCAGTTCGAGGTGCCGATTCAGGCCGCCATCGGCGCTCGAGTCATCGCCCGGGAAACCATTCGCGCGATGCGCAAGGACGTACTCGCGAAGTGCTACGGCGGTGACATCACTCGCAAGCGCAAGCTGCTGGAGAAGCAGAAGGAGGGCAAGCGCCGGATGAAAATGGTCGGCCGAGTGGAGGTGCCGCAGGAGGCCTTCATTGCCGCGCTCTCCCAAGGCGAACCTACAGCGGCCGGCAAGAAGTGACGATCTCCCAGGCGACTCGTGTCCCCGCACCCGAGCAGCGCGGCTACGCCGAAGTTGTTGCGGTCTGCGTCGTGCACGCCATCATCCCCGACGTCGGCGGCAGCCAGGATGTCACTGCGATCGACAAGCGCCCGGTGCTCGGATCCGTCGACGTAGGTGCGCTCGGGGTGGCCGGAGACACCCAGACTGACATCGCCCATCACGGCGGAGAAGGAAAAGCCGTCTACGCGTATGCCCAGGAGGACGCTGACTGGTGGGCGGCCGAACTGGAGCGCGACGTCCCACCCGGAAGGTTCGGTGAAAACCTCCGCACGCGTGGTCTGGACGTGACCGGTGCGCTGCTGGGGGAGCAGTGGAGGATCGGCACGACGCTGCTCGAGGTCACCTGTCCCCGCACTCCATGCCTGAGCTTCCAGGGATTCTGGGGTGTCCCGCGGTTGATCAAACGGTTTATCGCCTACGGCGCGCCCGGGGCCTATCTTCGCGTCCTGGAGGAAGGCCAGATCCAGGCGGGGGACGGGATCGAGGTCGCCTACCGGCCAGACCACGACGTCACGCTCGGGTTGGCACTTCGGGCGCTCACCGTCGAACGTGGACTGATCGGCAGGCTCGCTCCGGCGCTCTACGCCCTACCGGACCGCGACCGGC
Source organism: Actinomycetota bacterium (assembly GCA_030862345.1). Lineage (GTDB taxonomy): Bacteria > Actinomycetota > Actinomycetes > Mycobacteriales > Geodermatophilaceae > JACCQS01. The sequence goes on from JALZDV010000293.1 coordinate 14,394, forward strand.
CCAAGGTGGCCCGCCTGATCGAGCACTCTGCGCGCTGATCGTCGGGCGGGATACCTCGGGGTACCCGGCGGTCAGTCGAGGGTGAAGACGATCTTGCCGGCGGTCTGACCGTCGATCATCCGCGCAAACCCCTCTCGGGCATCGGCCAGCGGCATTGCCACGTCGATCCGGGGCCGCACTCCACTGGTCTGGCAGAACCGGATCAGCCGGGCCAGTTCGTCGCGGGTGCCCATCGTCGAGCCGATCACCGACAACTGGAGGAAGAAGACCCGCTGCAGATCCGCCGACGGGCCCGCACCGCTGGTGGAGCCGGACACCACGACGCGGCCGCCAGGCTTCAACGATTTCAGGCTGTGCGCCCAGGTCGCCTCGCCGACGGTCTCGAAGACCGCGTCGACGCGCTCCGGCAGGCGCGCACCGGACTCGAAGGTGGCGTGCGCCCCGAGTTCTGCGGCCAGGGCCCGCTTCTGCTCGGTACGGCCGGTCGCCCAGACGCGAATGCCTGCCGCACTGGCCAGCGCGATGAGCGCGGTGGCCACCCCACCGCTGCTGCCCTGGATCAGGACGGTGTCTCCGGGATGCACGCCAGACTTCGTGAACAGCATTCGGTACGCGGTCAGCCAGGCTGTTGCCAGGCACGCAGCCTCGGGGAAGGACAGTTCGGCGGGCTTGGGGATCACGTTGCGGGCGGGTACGAGGACCTTCTCGGCGAGGGTCCCCTGATGACGCTCGGACAGCAGCGAGCGCTTGGGGTCGAGTGTCTCATCCCCCATCCACGCGGGATCGCTGACGACGGCGTGCACGACGACGTCGTTGCCGTCCTCGTCGGTCCCTGCCGCGTCGCAACCGAGGATCATCGGCATCCGGTCCTCGGGGAGGCCGACCCCGCGCAGCGAGAAGACATCGTGGTGGTTGAGCGAAGCGGCCCTGACCGTCACGGTCGTCCAGCCCGCGCGCGGTTCCGGCTCCGGCCGCTGCCCCACGGCGAGTGCGGACAGCGGGTCGTCGGGAGCGGACTTGGAGACGTAGGCGGCGAGCATGGGCTCCACGGTAATGCCCGGCAGGTACGCGGGCGGGTAGGCCGGAGGTCAGCGCACGACGATCGCGTGCTCGCCTGCTACGACGATCTCACCGATCACTGTCCCGCCCGGGATCTCGCCAACGAGCAGCAAGCCGCCCGAGGTCTGCGCGTCGGCGAGCAACAGAGCGGTGTCCTCGTCAACTGTGGATAGGTCAGCAGCCCCGCCGACCCAGTCGAGGTTGCGTCGAGTGCCCCCCGAGACGTACCCGGCCCGTACGGCGTCCCGCGCGCCCTCGAGGACGGGTACGGCCGCGGAATCGAGGATCGCGGTGACTCCGCTGGCTCGGGCCAGTTTGAACAGATGGCCGAGCAGGCCGAATCCGGTGACGTCGGTGCCTGCTCGGATGCCGGCAGCAACGGCGGCGATCGACGCGTCCCGGTTGAGGTCGGTCATCGTCGCTATGGCGTTCTCGAACACCTCACCGGTCGCTTTGTGCCGGTTGTTCAGGACGCCGATGCCGAGCGGCTTGGTTAGGGACAGTGGGAGGCCGACCTTCGCCGCGTCGTTACGGATCAGCCGGTCCGGATCGCCGATCCCGGTGACCGCCATGCCGTACTTGGGCTCCGGATCATCCACGCTGTGCCCGCCACCGACGTGGCAGCCGGCCCCGCGCGCCACGTCGAGTCCGCCCCGCAGCGTCTCGGCCGCAAGCTCCAACGGGAGCACGTCGCGAGGCCAGCCGAGCAGGTTGACGGCGACGACCGGCGTACCGCCCATGGCGTAGATGTCGGACAGGGCGTTGGCCGCGGCGATCCGGCCCCAGTCGTAGGCGTCGTCCACGACGGGGGGGAAGAAATCCGCTGTGGCGATGATCGCCTGACCGTTGGCGATCCGGACCACTGCAGCGTCGTCGCCGGAGTCGAGTCCCACGATCATCTCACCGACGCCCGGTCCCGACAGTGGTGCGGCACTGAGCCCGGCGACCATGGCCTCCAGTTCACCCGGCGGGATCTTGCACGCGCAGCCGCCGCCGTGCGCGTATCCGGTCAGGCGGTACGTCGTGCGCAGCAGGTGATCGGGGCGCGCCGGAACGGTTCGGGTCACCCCTCCGACTGTAGGTCGGGTGCCAACCGGCGTGCACGTTGCACCCAGCCGGTACGGACGTCGGGTGCAGCATCAGGTGGTGAGCAGCGGGATCGGGAGCAATGCGAGGCCGCACGTCAGCGTGCGAACCAGCCGTAGAGTCGGTGCACATGGTTGGTGATGCCCGCAGGCAGGTGCCCCGCACCGACGACATGCTGGCTGATCCGCGGCTGGCTGAGGCCTGCGCGCGCCTAGGCCGGGCCGTGGTCAAACGGGTCATCGCCGGCATCCAGGCACAGGTCCGCTCCGGATCGCTGACCCCAGCCGAGGCAATCGACCAGGCCGTCGCCTCGCTGCCGGCCACTGCCGCCTCCCTGCGGCCGGTCATCAACGCCAGCGGTGTGCTCGTCCACACCAACCTCGGCCGGGCTCCGCTGTCGCGGGCGGCGGTCGCAGCGGTGGTAGCGGCCAGCGCTTGCACCGATGTCGAGCTCGATCTCGAGACCGGGCGCCGGGGCCCTCGAGGTCGGGGTGCGCTCAATGCGCTGTGTGCCGCCGTTCCCGCGGCGCAGGCCGCCCACATCGTGAACAACTGCGCGGCGGCACTGGTGCTCGCCGCCACGGCCCTGGCCCAGGGCAAGGAGATCGTGATCGCCCGTGGTGAGCTCGTCGAGATCGGGGACGGGTTCCGCATTCCCGATCTTCTGGAGTCCACGGGAGCGCGACTACGCGAGGTCGGCACTACAAACCGAGTGACGCTCGAGGACTACGCGGCCGCGATCGGTCCGGACACCGGTTTCCTGCTCAAGGTGCATCCTTCGAATTTCGTCGTACGAGGGTTCACGTCTTCGGTCGAGGCGGGGCGGCTGACCGAACTCGCGGTTCCGGTCGTGGTCGATCTCGGCTCCGGCTTGCTCGGACCCCATCCTGTACTGCCCGACGAGCCGGACGCGCAGTCTGCCCTGGCCGCCGGAGCCGCTCTGGTCCTGGCCAGCGGGGACAAACTCCTCGGCGGACCGCAGGCCGGTCTCATCCTGGGTCGGCGAGAGGACGTCGAGCGGCTTCGCCGTTCCCCGCTGGCTCGGGCGCTGCGGGTGGACAAACTCACTCTCGCCGCCCTGGAAGCCACCCTGCGCGGCCCGCAGCCACCGGTAGTCCGGTCGCTGGAGATCGGGATCAGCGAGTTGCACGACCGAGCGCAGGCACTGGCCCGGCGGTTGCAGGAAGCCGGTGTCCCCGCGACCGGTGTGGACAGCCTGGCTAGGGTCGGGGGAGGTGGTGCACCAGAGTTGGCGCTGGCAAGTGCGGCGGTCAGCCTGCCGGCCGACTACGCAATCGCCCTGCGTGCCGGTGACCAGCCGGTTCTCGGGCGGATCGAACGAGACAGCTGCCTGCTCGACCTTCGCGCCGTCGACCCCAGCCAGGATGAGGTCCTCTTTCAGGCGGTCGTCGCGGCGTCCGCAACGCGCGGAGCATGCTGACCGCAGCCGAACGAACGGCACTGCTGATCACCGTCGGCGATGGTGTGTCCATGCAGCCGGTGGCCCCGGAGGCAGCTGCGGGTCAGGGCGGGCCGTCCCCGCGGTTGAACTCGCCGAAGTCAAGGCTCCGATAGTCCCCGACGACGGCCGAGCCGTCTCTGCCGAACTCGACCGTTCGCTGGCCGACCACTGCTGCGGTATCCGGGTCGTAGTAGAACAACGCAACCGCGCTGTTGGTGGCCAATGGGCCGTAGGAAGGGGTGTTCTCACCGGTCCCACCGGAGTTGTCGACGGTGTAGCTCACCGTGTTCCCGGTGACTGTCGGCCCGATCTCGCGGTGCCGGTGCCCGGACAGCACGAGCGGCGCGCACTGCTCCTCGATCGCCGTCGCCGCATGTGCAGGGTCATGAACGACGAGGATGTCCGGCTCGATCTCACAGGCGCTCTCGGCCGTGCGCTCGGTGAACTCAGTAGCCGTCTCCGCACCTCGCGGAGTTGTCGGTGATCCGATCTGGGATCGGTACGGATCGCTGTTGCCAAGCAGGGTCAGACCGGCAACACTCACCGGCTCGCCTCGCATGACTACGGCACCGTTCTCCTCGAGGTCGGTGCCGGTCTGCACCGAGTCATGGTTACCCAGCACCAGCACGAATGGCGTAGCCCCGAGGCGGCTGAGGTAGACGTCCGTGCACAGCGCCTCCAGTTGGCTGCCGCTCATGGTGATGTCACCCCCACTGAGCACGAAACTGGCCCGTGCCTGGACGGCGACCTCGCTGATGACCCGGGTCATGCCGAGATTGCAGTGCAGGTCACTTTCGAAGACGAACACCGCCAGCTCGCGCTCGGCGTCCTCCTCGGCGATGTCCAGCATCGCTGCAGCAGTACTGTCCCGCAGCTGCTGGTAGAAGCTCTCGTTCTGCTCCAGAACTCGAATGGCCTCGTCGAGCAGATTGCCGGCAACTTGGACATCCGGGACCTCCTGACCCTCCACCGAAAGACCGACGACCGGCGTCCAGGATCGACTTGCCAGATTGACCGACGGCCCGATGACCGAGGTGCCAAGTGCTCCGAGGGCCAACCATCCACCAGCGGCATAGGCCCACCGGCGGCGCCGCTGCGTCGCGGGCCGGCCGCGCCAGGGTCGGTGCGTGACCAACCCGACCAGCAGCCCGACCAGCGCGCCCGCCTCGGCGTAGCGCCCGAGGTGCGTCACCGTCGCTCGCAACAGCGTGCTGGCAACCGCTTCGACGTCTCCGAAGGAGGTCAGCGTCTCGGCCAGGTCCGCCGGACCGGAGAACCGAACGTCGTTCGCGGTGATGCTCAGCCCGAGCGGGCCCTGGGTGTCCAGACGGACGGCTGCCACGCCGACGTCGAAGGTGGAGCCCACGCCGGTCGTGAGCCGGGTGGTGACGTCCAGCGGTCCCAGATCACCTACTGTGCCGACGGCGTTGCCCAGCCCCACCCCGATCATGGCGCCCAGCAGGCCGACCAGCAGAATCCTTGCCGCATCGGCCGGACTCAATCGGCGCCGGCGGTCGGCGGCGATCGTCGCTGCGCGCTCGCCGGTCATCAGACCGGGTCCACTGGCACCCACCGCGGTGGACGCTTCTCGGCGAAAGCCCGGATCCCTTCCTGCCCCTCGTCGCTGGCGAAGAACTGCGCCGACATCTCAAGCAGTTCGGCGAAGTCCTCGGCCATCGTCGCGGCCGGCCGGCGGCGCAGCAGCGCCTTGGTGGCGGCCAGGGCGATCGGTCCTCCCCGGATCAGGTCGGTCACGTACGACGTGGTCACCGCGTCGATTTGGTCCTCCTCGACCGCTGCGTTGACCAGACCTATCTGGGCAGCACGCATGCCGTCGAACACCGACCCGGTGAGAAACAGCTCATGTGCGGCACGGGGATTCAGGCGCGGAAGCACGGTCACTGAAATCACTGCGGGAATTATTCCCAGGCGTACCTCGGTGAAGGCGAAGGTGGCCCGACGAGTGCAGACCGCCAAATCACAGGCCGCGATCAGCCCGACGCCACCGGCCCGCGCGGGTCCGGCGACCCGGGCGACGACGGGCTTGGGACTGTCCCACAGCATCTGCAGGAGGTTGGGAAACGCATTGACTCCCATCTCCGAGGCGCCTGTACCGCGCGCCTCGGCAAGGTCCATCCCGGAGCAAAAGACCGGCCCAGTGTGGGTCAGCACGAGGACCCGGACCGCGTCGTCGCCGAGCGCGGTGCTGAGCCGGGCGGCCAGCTGGCTCATGAGCGCCTGGGAAAGGGCATTGCGCTTGGCCGGGAAGTCCAGCGTGATCGTGGCAACTCCGGCGCGCACGCCGTACCGCACCAGTTTCCTCGTCGACTCGGACGACTGCATCGCACTCCCTTCCTGCTTACGCGTGCGGCTCCCACATCAGCGGCCAGCAGGTTGTCACACTGGGACGTGATGTCCACGACGCTGTCCCAGCTGAGCCTGCCAGGCCGAGCTGCGCCTGATCACCGTGCATCGCCGGATCAGCGCTGGTTGCCCGAATCTGCTCGCCGCGGCCTCCTGGAGACGCCGTTCGGCCTCTACATCCATGTCCCGTTCTGCGCGAGCCGGTGCGGATACTGCGACTTCAACACCTACACCGCCGCAGAACTGGGGCCGGGCGCCAGCCAGAACGATTACGTGGACAGCGTTCTGGCTGAGCTCCGGTTGGTCCGCCACATTCTCGGGCCGGAGCTACCGACCGTCCGGACGGTCTTCTTCGGTGGGGGTACGCCGACGCTGCTCCCGGCAGAGCATCTGGCGGCGATGCTCGAGGAGATCAGGGCGGAGTTCCCGGTGGCCCCGGACGTGGAGATCACCGTCGAGGCGAACCCCGAGTCGGTGACCCGCGCCTCGTTCGCCCGGCTGGCCCGCGCGGGGGTGAACCGGGTGTCGCTGGGCATGCAGTCTGCAGTGCCGCACGTCCTGGCCGTCCTGGACCGACGGCACACACCGGGTCAGGCGCTGCTCGCCGCCGAGGATGCCCGGGCCGCCGGGATCGACCGAGTGAGCCTCGACCTGATCTACGGGACGCCGGGGGAGTCCGACGCGGACTGGCAGGCCTCCCTCGACGCCGCCCTCTCGGCTGGTGTGGAGCATCTGTCGGCGTACGCCCTGATCGTGGAACCGGGCACGGCACTGGCTCGCCGGGTTGGTTCGGGGCAGATCCAGGCGCCCGACGACGACGTACTGGCCGATCGGTACGAGCAGACCGATCACACGCTGAAAGCCGCCGGGCTGGACTGGTACGAGGTCTCGAACTGGACCTCCGCAGCCACCGGCCGGTGTCGGCACAACGAGCTCTACTGGGCCGGCGGGAACTGGTGGGGGATCGGACCTGGCGCGCACAGCCACATCGGCGGAGCACGGTGGTGGAACCTCAAGCATCCGGCGGCCTATGCCCGTGCGCTGTCCGCGGCAGGCAGTCCGGCGCAGGGCAGCGAACTGCTCGACCCTGAACAGCGAAAGGTCGAGGCGATCATGCTGGGCATCCGGTTGCGCGACGGTGTGGCCCTTCAGGTGCTCTCCGAACGTGGTCAGCAGCGGGCCGGGGAAGCGGTGACCTACGGCCTGCTCGACCGCGGCGCCTACGCCGACGGACGCGCTGCGCTGACCCTGCGCGGGCGATTGCTCGCAGACGCCGTGGTCCGCGACCTCACCGACTAACCGCGGTTGTGCGCATAACCGCAGGTTTTCTGGTCTGATTCTCGCGGTTGTGCGCATAACCGCAGGTTTTCTGGTCCGATTCTCGCGGTTGTGCGCATAACCGCGAAGGGGTTCCGTCAGGGCTTCGAGTTGGTCGCCTTGCCGCCACTGCCACCGGGACGGAACTCGTCGAGGTCCAGGACCCGCACGTGCAGGACGTTGCGCTGATGCAGGGCGGCCCGCAGGGCCCGATGCATCCCGTCCTCGAGGTACAACGTGCCCTTCCAGGCAACCACGTGCGGGAACAGGTCGCCGTAGAAGGTGGAGTCCTCTTCCAGCAGTTTGTCCAGGGCAAGAACGGTCTTGGTGGTGACTAACTCGTCCAGGCGCACCTGGCGCGGCGGAATTCCGGCCCAATCACGCGCCGACAAGCCATGGTCGGGGTAGGGCCGGTTGTCTCGAACCTCTTTGAAGATCAGGGTCGCTTACCTCGGGTCGGCGGTCGGACACCGGCGACTTTACCGACACCTCGGCGCTGGCCGATCAGGGTCAGCATGGGTCGTATGCTGGGAGCCGGACTGGCACTCCGGCAGGGGGACTGCCAGCCGAGCCCCAGCCAGGACGTGAGCGCCCGCGAGCCCCGAGACCGGAAAGGACCGACGATGACCCACGACGAACGCCGCCTGCAGGTACTGCGCGCCATCGTCGAGGACTTCGTCTCCACGAACGACCCGGTCGGCAGCAAGGCGCTGGTGGACCGGCACAGCCTGGGGGTCTCAGCCGCAACGATCCGCAACGACATGGCGGTCCTCGAAGACGAGGGTTACATCACCCAGCCGCACACGAGTGCGGGTCGGGTCCCCACGGACAAGGGGTACCGGCTCTTCGTAGACCGGCTGACCCAGATCAAGCCGATGACCGCCGCCGAGCGCAAGGCGATCCAGTCCTTTCTGGAAGGAGCGGTCGATCTCGACGACGTGCTCGGCCGGACCGTGCGGCTACTCGCCCAACTGACCCGGCAGGTCGCAGTCGTGCAGTACCCCACGCTGGCCCGCAGCGGCATCCGTCACGTCGAGGTGTTTCCATTGAGCACCAGCCGGATCATGCTCGTCGTGATCACCGACTCCGGCCGCATCGAGCAGCGGGTGATCGCGCTCAATGTGGAGGTGACCGAGGAACAGGTCGCCGATCTGCGCTCGAAGCTCAACTCGGCGATCGGCGGGCTGCGGCTGACCGATGCCAGCAGCAAGGTCGCCGACATGGCGCGAAGCGTCCCCAGCGAGATCAGACCGCTCGCCGCCTCGGTGGCGTCCGTGCTCCTGGAGACCCTGGTCGAGCAGCCCGACGCTCGGATCGTGGTCGGCGGCACCGCGAACCTGACCCGCGACGTGCATGACTTCCCGATGTCGCTTCGCCCCATTCTGGAGGCGCTGGAGGAACAGGTGGTCATCCTGCGCCTGATCGGTGAGGTGGATCCGAGCACCGTGACGGTCCGGATCGGCGAGGAGAACGAGCATGCCGGTTTGGCTGCCGCCGCCGTGGTCTCGGCGGGATACGGAGATGGCCCCCGGCCACTCGGCGGCCTGGGGGTGCTGGGGCCCAAGCGGATGGATTATCCGAGCAACATCTCGGCCGTACGAGCGGTGGCTCGCTATGTCGGTCGCCTCGTGAGTGGTGGGTGACTCGATGCCAACCGACTACTACGGCGCCCTGGGCGTAAGCCGCAACGCCACACCGGAGGAGATCAAACGCGCGTACAAGAAACTCGCGATGGAACATCACCCGGATCGCAATCCGGATCCGGCCGCCCAGGAGCGCTTCAAGCAGGTCGCCACCGCGTACGAGGTCCTCAGGGACCCGCAGAAACGCCAGATCGTCGATCTCGGCGGTGATCCGCTGGGCAACGGCGGCGGCCCAGGGGGAGGTGGCCCGTATCCCGGGTTCGGCGGGTTCGGCGACATCATGGACGCGTTCTTCGGTGGGAGCGGTGCCAGCCGCGGTCCACGCAGCCGCTCCCGTGCGGGAGCCGATGCGCTGATCCGGCTTGACCTGGATCTGGTGGAGACCGCATTCGGTGCCACCAAGGACTTGACGGTCGAGACCGCTGTGCTGTGCACGGTCTGCACCGGAGCAGGGACGGCGCCGGGAACGCACCCACAGACCTGTACGACCTGCAACGGCGCCGGCGAGGTGCAGAGCGTGCAGCGGTCATTCCTGGGTCAGGTCATCACAAAGCGGGCCTGCCCGGTGTGCGGCGGGGTGGGTCAGGTGATCCCGGATCCCTGCCCGCAGTGCGGCGGCGACGGTCGCGTCCGGTCCCGACGCAGCCTGTCGGTCAAGGTTCCGGCAGGCGTCGAGGACGGAATGCGTATCCGCCTGGCAGGCCAGGGAGAGGTCGGTGCAGGCGGAGGTCCGGCGGGTGACCTGTACGTGGAGATCCGCGAACGTGACCACGACATCTTCACCCGGGAAGGGGCCGACCTGCACTGCCGGGTCAGCCTTCCGATGACCGCAGCGGCGCTGGGGACGACGCTGTCTCTGACGACGCTAGACGGCGAGCAGGAGATCGAGGTCCGACCGGGCACCCAGTCCGGTTCGGTGTTGACCCTGCGCGCGGCCGGGGTCCCCAAGTTGCGCGCCACCGGACGTGGGCACCTCTATGTCCATGTCGAGGTCCTCACTCCGACCCGACTCGATCCCGAGCAGGAGGAGCTCCTGCGGAAACTGGCTGCGCTGCGCGATGAGGAACGTCCGGCCTCGACCAAGGCCGGGGGCGGTGGGCTGTTCTCCCGGGTGCGCGATGCCTTCAACGGACGCTGAGCACTCTGCGTCCACTGAGCATTCTGCGTCCACTGAGCACTCACCCGCGGCGACCACGAGCCCCCCGGTCTTCTTCGTCGACAGCCTCGATGCGGACGCTGACGAGTTCGTCCTGGCCGGGTCCGAGGGCCGGCACGCCGCCACGGTGCGCAGGTTGGCGGTTGGCGAGGCGCTCAGGATCTCCGACGGTTTCGGGACTGCGATCGAGGCCAGAGTGCTCGAGGTTGCCGGAGAACGACTTCGAGTGGCAGTCGAGCGTCGCATTGAGGTGCCGGTGCCGGCGTCAGAAATCGTCGTCGTGCAGGCCCTGCCCAAAGGCGACAAGGGGGAACTGGCGGTGGCGCTGATGGCCGAGGTCGGCGTGGACCGGATCATTCCCTGGCAGGCCCACCGCTGTGTGACCAGATGGCGGGATCAGCGCGGCGCGAAGAGCCTCGAACGATGGCGCAGTGCGGCTCGGGAGGCCAGCAAGCAGTCCCGTCGGCTGCGCAGAGCGCAGGTCTGCGAGATCGCCTCCACCGGCGATGTCTGCGAGCTTCTGGCGGCTGCGGAGCTGGCGATCATCCTGCACGAGCGGGCAGCCAGCGGGTTCTCGTCGCTGCAGCTCCCGGAATGCGGGGTGATCGCCGTTGTGGTCGGACCCGAAGGCGGGCTCACCGAGGGGGAATTGTCGGCGCTCGGTGCCGCTGGCGGGCGGCCGGTGCGCCTTGGTACGGGCATTCTGCGCGCCTCGACGGCGGGTGCGGCATCGGTGGCCGCACTTGCTGCTGCAGTCGGCCGCTGGGGTTGACCGGACGGTCGAGGTAGGCGTTGACGTCCCCAGCCACTGTCATCGCTGTCGGTGGGCTGAGTGGTGGAGGTGGTTGAGCCGCGGCCATTCCTCGCCTGCTCGTGTCGTGATGTGGGTACGAGGGGTGATTGCTGAGCGTTACTCCGTGTGACCCAAGGTTCTTGGGAATGGTTGGGCTGCAGCGCATCGGGCAGGTCTAGTTCCGACTGGCACTCCTGAAGCCCCTACGGTGGACTCATGGCCGAACCCGACTGTCTGTTCTGCAAGATCGTGGCCGGGGAGATCCCTGCAGACATCGTTTCCGAGAGTGCCACCACGCTGGCTTTTCGGGATGTGCAACCGCAGGCGCCGGTGCACGTACTGGTGATCCCGAAACAGCACCAGCCCAGCGTGGCTGCGCAGTTGGATGCTGACCCGTCGGTGCTGCTCGACGTCTTCTCGGCAACGCGGGATGTTGCGCTGGCCGAGGGTCTGGCCGAGAGTGGCTACCGCCTGGTGGTCAACACCGGCGCCGATGCCGCCCAGAGCGTCTTCCACCTGCATGTGCATGTTCTCGGGGGCCGCAAGCTCAGCTGGCCGCCCGGGTGATCTAGGCAACGTTGCTGATGTCCGCGGGGTGGGACCGTAGCCCGGGGGTAAACTCCTGGGCGTCGGAAACTGTCGTTGGAATGGAAAGCAGGGCCGCGCCACCTTTGCCAACTGTCCCGCATAGCCCCGAGGGCGATTTCAGCACCTCCTCGCCGGCCTCCACGGAAACGGCTCCCACCCTGCCTGCGCCACCCCCGCCGTCCACTGCGGTTTCGGCTACCACGATCGTGGTCCCACCGTCGGTACCGATGGTCAGCCTGCTCGGCTCCGGCGATGAGATCCTGCGGCTGGTCGAGCGAGAGTTACGGGCTCACGTGCTGGTTCGTGGCAACGAGGTGATCATCACCGGGGTACCGGCAGACAACGCCTTCGCGGTTCGAGTCTTCGACGAGTTGATCGCGCTGGTGGCCCAGGGTGGCCATCTGCGTCCCGACGCGGTTGCCCAGACGCTGCACATGCTCCGCAACGGAGCGACGGAGCGACCGGCCGACGTGCTCAGCCTGAACATCCTGTCCAGACGTGGACGCACCATCCGCCCCAAGACGCTGAACCAGAAGCGGTACGTCGATGCCATCGACGAGCACACGATCGTCTTCGGGATAGGTCCGGCCGGTACCGGCAAGACCTACCTGGCGATGGCCAAGGCGGTGCAGGCGTTACAGGCCAAACAGGTGAACCGGATCATCCTGACCCGTCCGGCGGTCGAGGCCGGCGAACGGCTCGGATACCTGCCCGGCACGCTCTACGACAAGATCGATCCCTATTTGCGGCCGCTCTACGACGCCTTGCACGACATGGTCGATCCCGACTCCATCCCCCGGCTGACTTCGGCGGGGACCATCGAGGTCGCTCCGCTTGCCTACATGCGGGGTCGCTCGCTCAATGACGCCTTCATCGTGCTCGACGAGGCGCAGAACACCACCCCCGAGCAAATGAAGATGTTCCTCACCCGGCTGGGCTTCGGCTCCAAGATGGTGGTCACCGGCGACGTGACCCAGGTCGACTTGCCGGGCGGGCAGCACAGTGGCCTGCGGGTCGTGCAGTCGATTCTCGACGGCGTCGAGGATGTCGCGTTCACCCATCTGAGCAGCGTCGACGTCGTGCGCCATCGGCTGGTCGGTCACATCGTCGATGCATATGCCCGCTTCGATGCCGACGATGCGAACACCGATGCGCAACTATCCGGCCCGCGCGCCGCCCGCCGCGCTGACGGCGGCCGCTCGGATTCTGCGGCCCGCCGCGGCGCCTCCCCGCCTCGTCGCTGAGCGGACCCGACGCCCACCATGTCCGTGGACATCGCCAACGAGTCCGATATCCCGATCGACGAGGCAGCCCTGGCCGCGCTGTGCCGGTTCCTGCTCGGTGAACTCGACGTCAACCCGCTCGCCGAACTTTCGGTGCTGCTGATCGATGTCGACTACATGGCCGGTCTGAACGAGAAGTGGATGGATTCGTCGGGCCCGACCGACGTGCTGGCTTTCCCGATGGATGAACTGGACACAGCTCGCCGACCGGATGAGTCAGACCCCAGCCCGTCACTGCTGGGAGATGTCGTCCTGTGCCCGGCGGTTGCCGTCAAGCAGGCCTCTGCCGCGGGACACAGCTTCGATGCCGAGATCCAGCTACTCACCACCCACGGGGTGCTGCACCTGCTCGGGTACGACCATGCCGAACCCGACGAGGAGCGCGAGATGTTCGCCGTTCAGCGCCGACTACTCGACGGCTGGCGCAAGCAGCGCGCCTCAGGCGCGCGCTCATGACCGAAGTTCAGGTGACCTTGCTGGTCGTCGCGGTCCTGCTGGTCCCCCTCGCCGGCCTGTTCGCCGCCGTCGACGCGGCGATCGGACACGTGTCCCAGGCCCGGGTCGCCGAGTTGCGACGCGAAGGCACCCCCAAGGCGGAGGTCCTCGAGCGGATCCTGGAGGACCGTGCGCGGCACGTCTCCCTGTTGCTGTTGCTGCGGGTTCTCTGTGAGCTGTTCGCAGCCGTGCTGTTCACCACCGTGCTCGTCCAGATCTGGGGTCTCGGCTGGCGTTCGGTACTGGTGTCGGGCCTCGTGATGACGGTGGTCAGCTTCGTCCTGGTCGGGGTGGGTCCTCGGACGGTCGGTCGGCAGCACGCCTACGGTGTGGCGTTGCGCACCGCCAGCCTGACGCGTGCCCTGCGAGCGGTCTTCGGACCGGTGACGAATCTGCTCATTCTGCTGGGCAATGCCCTCACCCCGGGTCCGGGTTTCCGCGAGGGGCCCTTCTCCAGCGAAGTCGAGTTACGCGAATTGGTCGACCTCGCCGAGGCTCGCGGGGTCGTCGAGCACGGCGAGCGCAACATGATCCACTCCGTCTTCGAACTGGGGGACACGATCACCCGTGAGGTCATGGTGCCGCGACCGGACGTGGTCTGGATCGAAGCCCACAAGACTGTGGGACAGGCACTCGCCCTGGCACTGCGCAGCGGGTTCTCTCGGATCCCCGTGCTGGGCAACAACATCGACGATATCGTCGGGATCGTCTACCTCAAGGACCTGGTCAGACGTACCCAAGGCCCCGACGACACGGCAAGCGCACAGCTCGTCGAGGAAATCATGCGTTCGCCGTCGTTCGTGCCGGAGTCAAAACCGGTCGATGAACTGCTGCGCGAGATGCAGGCCCGACGTATCCATATGGCGATCGTCGTCGACGAGTACGGCGGAACCGCTGGCGTGGTGACGATCGAGGACATACTCGAGGAGATCGTCGGCGAGATCGCCGACGAGTACGACGGCGACCAGCGTCCTCCGGTGGAACAGCTACCCGACGGTTCGATGCGGATAACCTCACGGCTGCCGGTCGACGACCTGGCCGAGTTGTTTCAACTCGACTTGCCCGACGAGGACGACATCGACACCGTCGGCGGACTGCTGGCTCGTGAACTCGGTCGGGTTCCGATCCCCGGTGCCCAGGCCAACTATGCCGGCCTGTCCCTGACGGCAGAAAGCACCGGCGGGAGACGCAACCAGATCGACACGCTGCTCGTCGCCAAGGCTCCCGTTGACGACAATCTGCCGAATGGCGCCACAGCAGCGTATGAGTGATCCATCCCGAGCGGGCCAGGATCTGCATCCGGAGGATGCCAAGCTGATCGTCCTGGCGCGCGCCGCACGCGGTAGAACCGGTGCCAGCGAGGGTGCAGCCGTGCGCGATTCGGACGGACGGACGTACGCTGCGGCAACGGTGGCGCTTCCGTCACTGCAGCTGTCCGCACTCCAAGCCGCAGTCGCTGTTGCGGTGGCCAGTGGAGTGACCGGGCTGGAGGCGGCGGCCGTCGTCTCCGCCGCTGATGCGGCCGATCCGGGCGGGATGGCTGCGGTACGTGACCTCTCGGGTTCAGCCGCGGTGTTCTTGGCCGGCATCGACGGAAACCTCATGAGCAGCAACCCCGCTGGCGAGAGCTGACTCGGCGGACCTGGGCCCGACACCTTCGGTCGGAGTACGCCGATGCGCATTTCGTGAGCGCCTGACGGCGACGCCGGTCGCGGGCGGTCCGGCTCAGTCCCGATCGGACATCGGGCGACCCAGCAGCGCTGTTCCGAAGGCCTCCGGATCGCTGACCCAGACGCAGAAGGCCCGCATGGTCCCGGCATCGTCGTGGTGCAGCACGCTGACCCGATGCCGGCCCGGCCACCAGCCCCCTTTCAGGCGGGCCTGGGGCCAGTCCTGCGGAGGGCGACCGAGGCGCGCGGCGCGGATGGCGTACAGCGGTACGAACCCGAAACTCGAGACCTGGCGCAGGCCCGGGATGTCGAAACTGATGCCGGCGTTTCCGACCGTCAACCGATAGGTAGAGACCACGAAGATCACAAGTGCCAGCAGCACGCCCAGCAGGGCGGCGCGCCCCAGTGGGACATCTTGGGACAGCTGCAGGGCCACGTAGGCCGGCACGGCCAATCCCAGCAGGATGCGGACCGTCCGACTGGCGGGCAAGTGCTCGGCATAGCGAAGTGCGGCGGGCCTCCTGGTTGCCGACCGCTTGAGGCGTGCCGGCATCAGAAAGGCGAAGGCGTTGGCCTGCTGGAGGTGAGCCTCCCGCTGGGTCGACCAGCGGCGGCGGGCAGCTGCTGGGTCGCCAGGTGATGCTCCGGCCGCATTCGACCGACGTGGGGGCATGCCCGGAATTCTTACCCGATCAGCCGGCCGGCATCGGAGGGCAATGGGAGGCTGTACGGCATGCGGAGCGGTTTCGGGTGCCTGGTGGGCCGTCCCAACACGGGTAAGACCACCCTGACCAACGCATTAGTGGGCAGCAAGATCGGGATCATCAGCGATCGGCCGCAGACCACCCGGCACGCCATTCGCGGCATTGTTCATCGCCCGGATGCCCAGCTGGTTCTCGTGGACACCCCAGGCCTGCACAAGCCCAGAACCGTTCTGGGACAACGACTCAACGACGTCGTGCGAACCACGCTGGCCGATGTCGACATCGTGGTGTGGTGCGTTCCGGCGAACGAGAAGCTCGGTCCCGGTGACCGGTTCATCGCCCGGGAGCTGAGCCAACTCCGTAGCGGGTCGGTGATCGCCGTTGTCACCAAGACCGACCTGGCCCGCCCGGACCAAGTCGCTCAACAACTCCTTGCCACCAGCGCGCAGATCGACGCGGACCACTTCGTACCGCTCAGCGCCAAGACCGGGGCCGGAGTGGACACTCTGCTGGGTCTGCTGCTGGACGGGCTCCCGCCCGGTCCGGCGCTCTACCCGGAAGGCACGTTGTCCGACGAACCGGAGAGGGTGCTCGTCGCCGAGTTGATCCGGGAAGCCGCATTGTCCGACCTCGACCAGGAACTCCCGCACTCGGTCGCGGTCACCGTGGAAGAGATGACCGGGAGGCCGAACAGTGACCTCGTGGAGATCCAGGCGGTCCTCTACGTCGAGCGGGCCAGCCAGAAGCCGATCATCCTGGGGCGTCGAGGCGAGCGGATCAAGTCGATCGGCACGCGTGCCCGTGTCCAGATCGAGGCGCAACTGGGTAATCGGGTCTTTCTCGACCTGCATGTCAAGGTGCTGGGCGACTGGCAGGACGACCCGAAGAAACTCCAGAGACTGGGTTTCTGACCGTCCGACCGCGACAGTTCACCACCTGCTCGGCGATTCGGCCCCACGGACCAGGTGATGTAGGTCGGCGGTGGGAGACTGGCGGGCGTGAGCCTCTACCGCGACGAGGCGATCGTGTTGCGCCTGCACAAGCTCGGTGAGGCCGACCGGATCGTCACGCTGCTGACCCGCCGCCACGGTCGGGTGCGCGCGGTGGCCAAAGGGATCCGCCGTACCTCGTCGAAGTTCGGGGCCCGCCTGGAGCCCTTCACCCATGTCGACGTCCAGCTCTACCAGGGGCGCAACCTCGACATCGTGAGCCAGGTGGAGAGCATCCGCCCGTACGGTGCGGCGATCGCGTCGGACTACCGCTGCTACACCGCTGGTACGGCGGTCCTGGAGACCGCGGAGCGGCTGACCGCAGAGGAACGCGAACCCTCCCTACGGCTGTTCCTGCTGGTGATCGGCGCGCTGCGGGCCATGACCAGCGACGGGCGGGCGCCGAGCCTGGTCCTCGATGCGTTCCTGCTGCGTGCGATGTCAGTTGCTGGCTGGGAGCCGGCCCTGCTCGAATGTGCGATCTGCGCTCAGCCAGGTCCGCATCGATCGATGTCCATCCCCGCCGGCGGGCTCGTCTGCGCACGGTGTCGTCCGGCCGGCTCGGCGAATCCGAGCGCCGCGTCGGTTGCGTTGATGGTTGCGCTGTTCAGCGGGAACTGGGCGGGGGCCGAAGAGGCGAACGCGGCGACCGCCAAGGAAGCCAGCGGACTCGTCGCGGCCCTGCTGCAGTGGCATCTCGAGCGCGGGCTCCGGTCGCTGGCGATGGTGGAGCGCGGGTGAGCCGGGCCCACCCGCCGGTCCGACCTCCATCGCCACACCCCTCCGGCGTCCAGGCTCCCGCCTTGGCGGGCAACACTATTCCGCACCATGTCGCCATCGTCATGGACGGGAACGGCCGCTGGGCCGGACAACGCGGACTTCCCCGTACGGCCGGGCACGAAGCCGGAGAGGCCGCGCTGTTCGACTGCGTGCAGGGAGCGATAGAGCTGGGAATCGGGTGGCTGTCGGCCTACGCGTTCTCCACGGAGAACTGGCGGCGCAGCCCCGAGGAGGTTCGCTTCCTGATGGGCTTCAACCGTGATGTCATCCGCCGTCGGCGAGATGAGATGCACGAGCTCGGCGTACGAGTCCGCTGGGCCGGCCGGCCGCGACGCCTCTGGCGCAGCGTGATAAGGGAGCTCGAGGCAGCCGAGCAGCTCACCGCCGGCAACGAGGTCCTGACCCTGACGATGTGCGTGAACTACGGCGGCCGAGCCGAGATCGCCGACGCCGCAGCCGCGATTGCACGGGAGGTGGCCGCCGGGCGGCTCGATCCCGACCGCGTGGACGAAAGGATGCTGTCCCGGCACCTCGACGA
>JALZDV010000298.1 GCA_030862345.1 Actinomycetota bacterium
CGACATCCCGATGGATGTCTTCTTCGGCCGCGCCGAGGTGGCCGCGCCCACAGCCGACCCACCCCCACGACCGGCACCCGATCCCGATCAGGTGGCCGAGGCGGCGCGGGTGCTGGCGCAGGCGCAGCGACCAGTGATTCTGGTCGGCACCGACGTGTACGCCGACGGCGCCTGGGTCGAGCTCGCGGCGACTGCCAGGGCACTGCGGGTTCCGGTGTTCAGCAACGGAATGGGACGTGGATGCCTGCCCGCCGACGATGACCTCGCCTTCGCCCGAGCCCGCCGGACGGCGTTCCAGCAGGCTGACCTTATTGCCGTGATCGGCACGCCACTGGACTTCCGGCTGGGATTCGGGGACTTCGGGGCGGCTCGGGTCGTCCACATCGTCGATGACGAGAGTCAGCATGCCCCGCACGTCAAGGCCTCGGTTCGGGTCGGCGGGGATCTCCGGGCGGTGCTCGGCGGGCTGGCCGCCTACAGCGGTACCCGCGCCGACCATGAGCCCTGGCTGCTCACACTGCGCGAGGCCGAAACCGCAGCTCGGCACAAGGAGGTTCCCGCTCTGGATGCCGACTCCGATCCGATCAAACCCAGTCGGATATACGGCGAGCTGCGTAGGGCTTTGGACCGCGACGCGGTGGTGATCTGTGACGGTGGCGACTTCGTTTCCTACGCCGGCAAGTACCTGGACTCCTACACACCGGGATGTTGGTTGGACCCGGGTCCGTACGGATGCCTGGGTACCTCGATGGGTTACGCGATGGGTGCGCGACTGTCCCGCCCGGCGGCACAGGTCTGCGTGCTCCTCGGTGACGGCGCCGCCGGGTTTTCCCTCATGGATGCAGAAAGCCTTGTGCGCCAGAAGCTTCCAGTCGTGATCGTCGTGGGCAACAACGGCATCTGGGGTCTGGAAAAGCACCCGATGCAGCAGCTGTACGGCTACGACGTCGCGGCGGATCTACAACCGGGCCTGAAATACGACCAGGTCGTGAGTGCGTTGGGCGGGGCAGGTGAGACCGTGCGCAGGCCGGGCGACATCGCCGCCGCGCTGGGGCGCGCCTTCGATGCCGGCGTCCCGTACCTGGTCAACGTGCTGACCGACCCCGCCGACGTGTATCCGCGCGCCTCCTCCCTGGCCTGACGGTTTCCCGGGTCGGCCGAGTTGATCATCGGAGAATGGCCGATTCTTGGCCCAGGTCACAGCAGTCGGCCGTCGAGATGCCCCCAGGCCCCATCGAGACTCTCGTACTCCGAAGTGATCTCGCCGGCACGCGCCGGATCAGCGTCGATGGCCCGTCGCAGTCGTTCGAAGCGCCCGGAGTGCGTCGCAATTCGGCTTCTGGCGTAGTCGACGGCGGAGTCCTTGCTGACCATGAACGCCCAGTCGCTGGCCAACGCCAGATAGGCCTCACGGCAGAGTTGGTCGAGTGCGCGGTCACGCCCGAGCCGACGTCGCGAATCCACAGTAGAGAGAAGCTGCTTGGCCAAAACGTCGGCGGCATGGACGATGTCGGCGACCTGGGGGCCCGCCCAGACACGCCAGTCCTTGCCCGATCCCCAGGAGGAGGCCGGGATCTCGACCGGCCCGCCGATCTGACCCGCCTCCAGCGCGCCCCGCAGCGTGGTGACACGCACGCCGGCAAGCGGCAACAGCCGGAGGATTTCCGCGAGCCAGACCGGCCCCTCGTACCACCAGTGACCGAACAGTTCGGTGTCGAAGGCAGCAATGGTCATCGCGCGGTGCCCGGTCTCGGCGGCCAGGTCGAGCAGGCGGTGTCGCACGAGATCGACGAAATCCCGCGCATCTTGGCGAG
Source organism: Actinomycetota bacterium (assembly GCA_030862345.1). Taxonomy (GTDB): domain Bacteria; phylum Actinomycetota; class Actinomycetes; order Mycobacteriales; family Geodermatophilaceae; genus JACCQS01. Next base: position 1,815 of record JALZDV010000298.1, read on the forward strand.
CCCGGCCCTGCGCGATGGCCGGATCCCACGGCGCCTTCTCCTCGGGCGGAGTCTGTCGGTTGGTCACCCGTGCGGGGCGGAACCCCGAAGCGTGATCGAAGGTATGGAAGTCGCGGTACGCGGGATTGCCGGGATAGCCGGATTTCGGCGACCACACTCGGTAGGTCACGTCGAGATCGCGGCCGAACGCCACGACGTCCGACGAGCCGACGGGATGGGCCTGCTCGGTACGCCCGTGCAGGGATGGTCCATCGACGAGCAACCGACGCACGCCCTGATCGGAGTACACGTTCTCGAGCCCAGGTCTATATCCGCATTCCGGAGCCCAGATCCCGGTGGGGCTCGCCCCCCAGCGGATTCGCGCGTCGTCCAGCCCGGTCCGCAGCGTGTGCGCGACCAGCCGATCTTCGAGCAGCGGCAGGAAGGGATGGGCGACCGGGCCACCGATCAACTCCACGACACGGTCGTCGGCCAGGCGCCGCAGGATCGGGGAGCCGCCACGCAACCAGCGCTCCTCGATGTCACGCAGGCAGGCACTGGCCGCGGTGTACTCGAAGTGCGCTAGCTCCCGCAGATGCGGCTGCCTGTTAGCGGCCAGCTCTTCGGCGCGCAAAACCCAGTTACCGGTCCAGCGGTACAGCTCGGTCAGGCAGTACGGGTCGTCCAGCATTGCTGCGACGGTCGGCGAGATTCCAAGTGTCAGAAGGTCCCGGCGATCCTCGGCGGCCAGAGATTCGCAGACGTCCAGAACGCGCCGCCAAGAAGCGGTGAACGCCTGATGCAGCCACTCCTCACCCACCGGCCAGGCGCCGGCATGGGCGATCCAAGGCAGGTGAGTATGGAGCACAAGACAGAACGTTCCGATCTCGTCGGTCGCCCGCACGGTGACCAGACTCACCTCCTCGGACCTGCGCAGCGGTGACTACTCGTCAGTAACATCGGCTTGGAAATCAGGTGCGAGCGTGACTGTCAGACTGGCCGGTAGCCGGTGACATCCGACCGTAGACAGCCGAGCCTCAAGAGATTCGGATAGGGAGCTCAATAGGGCATGAACATTGTCGTTCTCGTCAAGCAGGTCCCCGATTCGGGCAGCGAGCGCACGCTCGATCCCAGCGACAACACTGTGGCACGCGCCTCGGCCGACAACGTCCTCAACGAGCTGGACGAGTACGCCATCGAGGAGGCGCTCAAGGTCAAGGAAGCCCATGGCGGCGAGGTCACCATCCTGTCCATGGGTCCGGACTCGACACGCGATGTCATCCGCAAGGCGCTGTCCATGGGCGCGGACAAGGCGATCCACGTCAACGATTCCGGCGTTCACGGCTCGTGCGTGATCGCGACGAGTGCGGTGTTGGCAAAAGCACTCGGCACCGTCGAGTGGGATCTGGTCATTTCTGGTGCCCAATCCACCGACGGCGGGCTGACGATGATGCCGGCCCTGCTGGCCGAACGCCTCGGGGTGGCCCACCTGTCCGGCGCCCGCAAGCTGACCGTCGAGGGAACCACGTTGACCGTCGAGCGGCAGACCGACGGCGGCTACTGGATCATCCAGGCGCAAACGCCGGCCATTGTCAGCACCTGGGACACCATGAACGAGCCCCGGTACCCGTCGTTCAAGGGGATCATGGCCGCCAAGAGCAAGCCGGTGACGACGCTGACCCTTCCCGACCTGGGACTCGAAGGGTCCGAAGTTGGTCTGGCTGCTGCGACCAGCACCGTCTTGGAGTTCGCCAACCGCCCGCCCAAGGGCGAGGGTCAGCAGGTCAAAGACGAGGGAGACGGCGCGGCCCAGCTCGCGGACTTCCTCGCGTCGAAGAAGTTCGTCTGAGGCCGGGAGTAGCCGACATGCCCGAAGTACTGGTTCTGGTGGAAACCGTCGCGAACGACGAGGGGACCGGCCTGAAGAAGGTCACCCTCGAGATGCTGACCGCCGCCCGGGTGCTCGGTGAGCCGGCGGCCGTAGTGGCGGGAGCGCCCGGCGCGGCGGCTGCCGTGAAGGACCGGCTGGCCGAGTATGGGGCGGCGAAGGTCTACGTCGCCGAATCCGAGGACATCGACGACCATCTGGTCGCGCCGAAAGCAGAAGTGCTGGCCAAGCTGGTCGCCGACAAAGCGCCCGCCGCGGTGTTCCTGCCGAGCACCCAGGAGGGTAAGGAGGTCGCCGGTCGGCTGGCACTGAAGATCGGGAGCGGCCTGCTCACCGACATCAGCGAGGTCGACGCCGACGGTACGGCGACTCAGGTGGTCTTTGCCGGCGCCGTGATCGTGAAGTCCAAGGTCGCCAAAGGCATCCCCGTCTATACGCTGCGCCCCAACTCCGTTGCCCCCGAACCGGCTCCGGCCGCCGGCGAAGAAATCCAGGTAGACGTCGCGATCACCGACGAGGCCAAGCGCGTCAAGGTGCTCGAGCGCAAGGTGGAAGCCATCGGCGGTCGTCCCGAACTGACCGAAGCCTCCATCATCGTCTCTGGTGGGCGTGGCGTCGGCAGTGCCGAGAACTTCGCGCTGATCGAAGGACTTGCCGACTCCCTCGGTGGCGCGGTCGGTGCCTCCCGTGCTGCCACGGATTCCGGCTTCTATCCCCACCAGTTCCAGGTCGGGCAGACCGGCAAGACCGTGTCGCCGCAGCTCTATATGGCAGTCGGTATCTCAGGTGCGATCCAGCACCGTGCGGGCATGCAGACCTCGAAGACGATCGTCGCGATCAACAAGGACAGCGAGGCACCGATCTTCGAACTGGCCGACTTCGGCGTCGTGGGCGATCTCTTCCAGATCGTCCCTGCCCTGACCGAGGAGATCACGAAGCGCAAGGCGTGAGCGCGAAGCGCGAGCGTCCGGATCCCTGTCGATATCGTTGGCCGCATCCAGAACAAGCCCGCAGCCCCGCCCCGGTATGTGCCGGCGTCGCGTGCGGTGAGTACGCCACACAAGGCGGTTAGGCTTTCCAACGACATGACCTACCTCGACCACGCGGCTACCACGCCGATGCTGCCCGCGGTTGCCTCCGCCATGGCCGAGCAGTTCCTCGCGGTCGGCAATGCCTCGTCCCTGCATGCCTCCGGGCGGGCATCGCGGCGCGTGGTGGAGGAGTCCCGTGAGGCGATCGCAGCGGCGCTCGGTGCACGTCCTTCCGAGCTGATCTTCACCTCGGGCGGCACGGAGAGCGACAACCTGGCCGTGAAGGGGATCTTCTGGTCGCGCCGGGAGTCCGACAACCGTCGTCGGTTGATCGTCAGCCCGACCGAACACCACGCCGTCCTGGATGCGGTCGAATGGCTGCACAAACACGAGGGCGCCCAGGTCTGCTGGCTGCCTACCGACGCACACGGCAGGATCGGCGTCGACGCCCTGGCCAACTGCATCGACGAGGATCCGGACGACGTCGCACTGGTCAGCATCATGTGGGCCAACAACGAGGTCGGCACGGTCAACGACATCGCCGGCCTCGCCCAGGTCTGCCAGGCGTACGGCATTCCGCTGCACACCGATGCGGTCCAAGCGGTCGGGGTACTGCCCGTCGACGTGACCGCGAGCGGCGTGGATGCCCTGACGATGACCGGACACAAGCTCGGCGGCCCGTACGGCGCCGGCGTGCTCATGCTGCGCACGGACGTCAGCGCGACGCCGTTGGCGCACGGAGGAGGGCAGGAACGCGACGTACGGTCGGGAACCCTCGACACCCCCGCCGTACGCGGATTGGCTGTCGGCGTGGAGGCAGCGGTGGCCGGCCGCCTGGAACGTGCGCCTCGGATCGCCGCGCTGAGGGATCGACTCGTCCGCGGCGTCCAGACCGAGATCCCCGACGCCATGCTCAACGGCGCACCGGTGGACTCGGTCGTGGCCGATGGACCGGGCCGGTTGCCGGGCAATGCCCACCTGTCCTTTCCCGGCTGCGAGGGAGATGCACTGCTCATGCTGCTGGATGCCCGAGGCATCGAGTGTTCCACCGGATCTGCTTGCAGCGCAGGGGTTTCCCAACCCAGCCACGTCCTGCTGGCCATGGGCGCGGATGTCGAGAGAGCGAGGGGATCGCTCCGATTCTCCCTGGGGCACACATCAACCGACCGTGATGTGGATCATCTGCTCGACGTGATCCCGGCGGTGGTCGAGCGGGCAAGGCGTGCCGGCCTGTCGGGCGCGAGCCGCTGACCCCGGCGCCCCCAGGTATCAGTCATGAATCTGATCGCGGCGATGAGCGGTGGCGTCGACTCGGCCGTTGCGGCCGCTCTGATGGTCGATGCGGGGCATGCCGTGACCGGTATCCACCTGGCACTGGCCAGTACGCCCGATGCCTCGCGGACCGGCTCACGAGGGTGCTGCACCGTCGAGGACGCGAACGACGCCCGTCGGGTGGCCGACGTGCTGGGGATTCCGTTCTACATCTGGGATCTCGCGGAACGATTCCGGGCTGAGGTCATCGACGATTTCCTGGCCGAGTACGCGGCAGGCCGTACGCCGAACCCGTGCGTGCGGTGCAACGAGCAGATCAAGTTCGCATCCGTCCTGGACCGGGCGCTCGCGCTCGGGTTCGACGGGGTCGTCACCGGCCATCACGCCCGGCTCGAAGACGGCGTGCTGCGTCGGTCCGTGGACGTCGGAAAGGACCAGTCGTACGTGCTGGCCACGCTCACCGAGCGGCAGCTCGGGCTGGCGGTGTTCCCGCTTGGTGAGATGACCAAGGACGAGGTACGCCGGGAGGCCGCCCGCCGTGGACTGCTGGTCGCCGACAAGCCCGACTCCCATGACATCTGCTTCATCGCCGACGGCGACACCCGCGGGTTCCTGGGCGCGCACCTCGGCACCAGGCCCGGCGACGTCGTCGATGACGAGACCGGAGCGGTTGTAGGCCAGCACGGCGGGGCACACGGCTTCACGGTGGGGCAGCGACGCGGGCTCGGTCTCGGGGTCCCGGCCTCGGATGGGAAGCCGCGGTACGTGCTGTCCCTGTCGGTGGCCGACAACACTGTCCGCGTCGGTCCTGGTAAGGCGCTGGAGATCGGATCCATCCGGACGGGGCCGCCGGTCTGGCATACCGGTGTGACGCTCGGGGTGTCCATCGAGTGCATCGTGCAGCTGCGGGCACATGGCATGACAAGCCCGGCCAGGGTCACTCCGCACGAATACGGTGCCGACGTCGAACTGCATCGTCGGCAGCGCGGGATCGCAGCCGGCCAGACGGCAGTGTTCTACGGCGGCCCCTCCGCGGATGTCGTCCTCGGCGCCGCTCGGATCGAGTCGGCCGATCGCGTACTGACCGACGTGTTGCCAGGGTGATGGCAGGCCGACCATGGGTGGGCTGGCCGCCCGCGACCGGGATCGGATCCCTCCCCGGTACCGATCCGGTCGCCGCGGTCCGGCAGGTGCTCGATGCGCTGCCGGACGGTCCGCATCTTCCCGAGCTCCCGGCTCGCGGGCCGGGCGCGGACCTGATCGGCCGTGGGGCCGGGCTGCTGCTCGACCTGCCGGTGGACCTGCAGCCGAGCGGCTGGCGGTTCGTATCGCGACCTGGCATGGACCTGCGCCGGACGCGGGACTTCTGGGCGCGCGACCTCGACGCGCTCGCGGGCGCGGCCGGGGACTACCGCGGCTGGTTCAAGGTCCAACTCGCCGGCCCGTGGACCCTTGCCGCCGGCGTCGAACTGCACCGCGGCGACAAGGCAGTGGCCGATCCGGGGGCAACTCGGGACATCGCCGAATCCCTGGCAGCTGGTCTGGCCCAGCACCTGGCCGAGGTCGCCCGGGCGATACCGCACGCGCACCTGACCGTGCAGCTCGACGAGCCCGCCCTGTCCGCGGTGCTGCGGGGCGGGGTGAAGACGGCCAGTGGGTTCGGCCAGCTGGCGGCCATCGAAGAACCCGTCGTCGAATCCGCGCTACGGACCGTGCTGCAGGGCGCGGCGGCGGCGCCGACGATCGTGCACTGTTGCGCCAGCGACGCGCCTATCGAGCTCCTGCGCCGGGTCTCCCCGAGGGGACTCAGCCTCGACCTCAGCCTGACCTCTGATCAGGATGAGATGGGCGTGGCGATCGAGTCGGGGACGGCTCTGCTGCTGGGTGTCGTGCCGGGCACCGATACGGCGTTGCCTTCGCCGGTCGAGACTGCTGATCGACTGCGGTCGTGGTGGCGCCGACTCGGCTTCGATCCGGAGAACCTGCCTGGAGCGGTCACCCTGACGCCCAGCTGCGGGCTGGCTGGGGCGAGCCCGGAGTATGCGCTGGCGTGCATGACCCACCTGCAGGCCGCCGGCCGCGAACTCACCGCAGGCTAGGCCCCCTGGTCCGGGGCGCAAGCCAACGGTCGTAGCGGGCGGATAGCGTTTGCGCGTGGCCATACCTGAAGGCGCCGTCACGGTGTCCGACGCCGAGATACCGGCCGACGTCCGCGCCGAGCATGCGCAACTGGCTCGTGAGCTGGACGAGCACCTGTTCCGCTATCACGTGACGGATTCCCCGACGATCAGCGACGGCGAATACGACGCGCTGATGGCCAGACTCCGGGCGCTCGAGGAGTCCCATCCGGGGCTGGTCACCCCGGACTCCCCCACGCAGAAGGTCGGCGCCTCCTATTCCACGTTGTTCACTCCGGTCGACCACGTGGAGCGGATGCAGAGCCTGGACAACGCCTTCACCGACGCCGAACTCGCGTCCTGGGCGGCCCGAGCCGAACGTGAGGGGGCGGTGCACGCGACCTACCTCTGCGAGCTGAAGATCGACGGACTGGCGATCGCACTGGTCTATGAGCAGGGGCGACTGGTCCGGGCCGCGACCCGCGGTGATGGGCGTACCGGCGAGGACGTCACAGCCAACGTGAGGACCCTGGACAACGTGCCGAGCACCCTGACCGGGGACCACATCCCGGAGCTGATCGAGGTGCGCGGTGAGGTCTACTTTCCCGTCGAGGGCTTCCGTCAGCTGAACGAGAACCTCGTCGCAGCAGGCAGGGCGCCGTTCGCGAACCCCCGCAACGCAGCCGCCGGCTCGTTGCGGCAGAAGGACCCCAGGATCACCGCGAGCCGGCCCCTGCGCCTGCTGCTGCACGGCGTCGGGGCCCGGCGCGGGTTCGAGTTCGGTCGCCAGTCGGAGTCCTACGAGGTGCTCAAAGCCTGGGGGCTGCCGACAAGCCAGCGCTATCAGACCTTCGATGACCTGGCCGGAGTGCACGCCTACATCAAGCGCTACGAGAGAGATAGACACAGTGTCGAGCACGAGATCGACGGCGTCGTCATCAAGATCGACGAGATCGATCTGCAGCGCCGGCTGGGATCGACCAGCCGGGCCCCGCGGTGGGCGATCGCATTCAAGTACCCACCCGAGGAGGTCAACACCAAACTGCTCGACATCCGGGTCAACGTCGGTCGAACCGGGCGGGTCACGCCGTACGGAGTCATGCAGCCGGTGTTGGTCGCCGGCTCGACGGTGAGCATGGCCACGCTGCACAACGCCTCGGAGGTGACCCGCAAGGGGGTGCTGATCGGCGACACCGTGGTTCTACGCAAGGCGGGTGACGTCATTCCGGAGATCCTCGGCCCGGTCGTGGCACTGCGAGACGGATCCGAGCGGGCCTTCGAGATGCCGACGTCGTGCCCCGAGTGCGGCACGAGATTGGCTCCACAGAAGGAGGGTGATGCAGACATCCGCTGCCCGAATGCCCGCTCCTGCCCGGCGCAGTTGCGAGAGCGGATCTTCCATGTGGCCGGCCGCGGCGCGTTCGACATCGAGGTCATGGGGTATGAGGCAGCCGTTGCGCTGCTCGACGCGGGGCTGGTTCACGACGAAGGCGACATCTTCTCCCTGGACGAGGAACAGCTGATTCGCTGCCCGCTGTTCACCAAGAAGGACGGCACGTTGTCGGCCAACGGCGCCAAGTTGCTGGCCAACCTGGACACCGCGAAGGACCGGCCGCTGTGGCGAGTGCTGGTCGGGCTCTCCATCCGCCACGTGGGGCCGACTGCGGCACAAGCACTCGCGCGGGAGTTCGGCTCGATCGATGCCATCGCCGCGGCGTCCCAGGAGCAGTTGGCCGCTGCCGACGGGGTCGGCCCGACTATCGCCCAAGCGGTCGGAGAATGGTTCGCCGTCGACTGGCACCGCGACCTCGTGGAGAAGTGGCGGGCGGCCGGCGTAGCGCTGGCCGAGGAACGCAGCGACGAGGCTCCCCGGCCCCTGGATGGGGTGACGGTCGTGGTCACCGGGTCGTTGACCGACTACAGCCGGGATTCGGCGACCGAAGCTGTGCAGGCACGAGGCGGGAAGGTCACCGGCTCGGTGTCCAAGAAGACCGATTTCGTCATCGCCGGGGACAATCCCGGTGGCTCGAAGTACGACAGGGCGGTCGCGCTGAAGGTGCCGATCCTGGACGAAGTTGGCTTCCAGGTCCTGCTCGAACAGGGAGCTCGGGCCGCTGCCGAGGTCGCCTCCGCGGGCTCACCCTGACGTGCCCGCTCAGGTGTCGAATGCTGCCACGGTCGCTGCGATGCCGACCAGGTGAGCCAGCCGGAGTAGTTCCGAACGCAGGAACGGCGGTCCGCCGCCACGGCCGACCAGGACCACTTGGCGGGCATCACCCATGGGTGCGCCCATCAGCTCCGTGCCGAGCAGGGCGAAGACCGGCGGTACGCCCTCGGCCTCCGGATCGAGCAGGGCGGGAGCCGTCATCGGGCACCACGGGAACTTCTCCACCTCCTCGGCCACGATCTCCGGCGCTGCCGCGCTGGCCGCGATGACCGTCGAGGTTCCCTCGTACGGCGGCGGGCAGCCAACGAGCAGGGACCAACTCGCCCGAAAGATGCGTGGGAGTTCGTCGGCAAGCAGCTGGGCCACACCACTTCCGGATCCGGCCAGCGCATCGACGAGAGCCAGCTCGCGATGGGTGTCCAGCGTTCCGGAGAACGGGCGAAGCGATTCCACCGACACGCCTTCGACGGATCGGGCAGCCGTGATGAGTCCGTCTGGAAGCCCGCCAGGGGGCAATTCGACGACGATGTCGTCGACCGCTTCGCCGTCCGAGCGTTGGACGACGTCGATGCTGACGATGTCCGCACCGGACGCACCGAGGGACACCGCGAGCGCACCTAGCATCCCCGGACGATCCGGGACCACGACCCGCAGGAGATAGGACATGGCCCTGGCGATCCCTCCGCTGATGTGACATCGGATGACTACGGGCAGCATTCGCTTTCCTACACCCGCCACAGTGCCAGACGGATGTTTCGGCTGTGTTGTGAGTTGACCTGAGCGGGTCAGGCGGGGACCGGCAGTACCGCGTCGGTGGCGCCGGAAGGGCTTCTCATAAACTCGGCTGGTCAGGCCCGCCGCAAACGCAGTTCGGGGCAGGCCATCCCCTCCGCGCTTCGAGGAGTTCGTTTCTGCATGGCCGCCTCCGCATGACCGGCATCTCCCGCGAAGAGGTGGCACACCTCGCACACCTGGCGCGGCTGGGGGTCACCGACGAGGAGCTCGACGTCTTCGCCGGTCAACTCGATGTCATCCTCGCCTCGGTTGCCCACGTCGCGGATGTCGCCGCTGATGACATTCCGCCCACGACGCATGCCGTGCCGCTGACGAATATCACCCGTCCGGACGAGCTTGGTCCGTCCCTGCCCCCCGAGGACGTTCTCGCGGCGGCCCCCGCGGCGGAGGGCGGGCGGTTCCGAGTACCCCGGATCCTGAGCGAGCCGGCATGACTCGCCACGATGCAAGTTCCTCCGCGGAGGAGTTATGACCCTGCCTGACACGTTGACCGCTCGTACGGCCGAACAGCTCGCTGCCCTGATCGCCTCGGGCGAGGCAAGTGCGGTGGAGGTGACCCAGGCGCACCTGGACCGGATCGCCTCCGACGACGATGCGCTGCACGCATTTCTGCTGGTCGACACCGACGGTGCGCTGGCCTCGGCCCGTGCCGTGGACGACCTCCGGACGGCCGGGCAGGCGCTGGGGCCGCTGGCCGGAGTCCCGCTGGCGCTCAAGGACGTCGTGGTCACCAAGGGGGTCGAGACCACCAGCGGGTCCAAGATCCTGGCCGGCTGGATCCCGCCGTACGACGCGACGATCACCTCGCGGATCAAGGCCGCCGGGATCATCATTCTCGGAAAGACCAACATGGACGAGTTCGCGATGGGCTCCTCCACCGAGAACTCCGGCTTCGGTCCCTCCCACAATCCCTGGGATCTCGACCTGATCCCGGGTGGCTCCTCGGGTGGCTCCAGCGCGGCCGTGGCCGGTGGTTTGGCGGCACTGGGGATCGGCACTGACACCGGCGGCTCGATCCGGCAACCCGCTGCCGTGACCGGTCTGGTCGGGCACAAGCCGACCTATGGCGGGGTCAGCCGCTACGGACTGATCGCGTTCTCCTCGAGCCTGGATCAGGCCGGACCGCTCGGCCGTACGGTGCTGGACACCGCGCTGCTGCACGAGGCGATCGCCGGGCACGACCCCTGCGACTCGACCTCGATACCGGCGCCGGTCCCACCGGTGGTCGCCGCGGCGCGGGCAGGTGCCGATCGCGATCTACGGGGACTCCGCGTCGGCGTTGTCCGCGAACTCGGTGGCCCCGGCTTCGCCGACGGGTACGAGCCGGGGGTCGTGTCCAGCTTTGGCGAGGCCGTGGTGCTGCTGGCCGAGATGGGTGCCGAGGTCGTAGAGGTGTCCTGCCCGCACTTCGGATATGCGCTGGCCGCCTACTACCTGATCGCACCCAGCGAGGCTTCCTCCAACCTGGCCCGATTCGACGCCGTCCGGTACGGCGTGCGCGTGGGAGACGACGGGAAACGCGGCCTGGATGAGGTGATGGCGCTGACGCGGCAGGCCGGCTTCGGCGCAGAGGTCAAGCGCCGCATCATGATCGGAACGTATGCGCTGTCCAGCGGCTACTACGACGCCTACTACGGGCAGGCACAGAAGGTTCGTACGCTGATCAGCCGGGACTTCGCCGCCGCCTTCGAGCAAGCCGACGTCCTGGTATCACCGAGCACGCCGACCGTCGCCTTCCCGCTGGGGGCACGCACCGATAACCCGCTCGCGATGTATGCCGCGGATCTGTGCACGTTGCCGGCCAGCCTGGCTGGAACACCGGCGATCTCGGTGCCGTCGGGGCTGTCGGACGGATTGCCGGTCGGACTGCAGATCATGGCTCCCGCGTTGGCAGACGATCGATGTTATCGGGTAGCCGCAGCCATCGAGTCGGCGCTGGATGCCCGCCGCGGCCATTCGCTGCTGGCGGAGGTTCCGCCGAGATGACCCGGCCGACCGTGACCAGAATTCGGCCGCGCATGGTCGGCATACCGACTCCTGCTGCCAGGGTGGGCAAGCTTGGCTCGCCTAGCCATGCCTACCTGTGCAATCCTCGATACAGCGCCGCCACCGCGTCGAGGAGGGATTCGCGTGACTGCACCGCAGACCGGGGTCTATCCCGGCGCCGTCCCGTACCCGCCACCACCCCCGACGCAGCCGGTTCTGCCCGAGCCGCCGACCCGCCAGGAACTCGCTCGACAGCACATGGTGGCGCTCGGCTTCTTGTTCGTGCTCACGGCCATGACGCTGGGCGTGAGCACATCCTCGATAGAGGTCTTCTGGGACGCCCTGCGGTTCTTCCTCGTCCTCTACACGATTGGGGCATGGATCGCGTTCAGCAAGTCCTGGTTGACGTCCGTACGCCGCTGATCCATCGCCGGGGCAATATCCGTCGTTCCGCCCCCTGTCCGTCGCAGGTGACATGACGATGACCGCGTTGGTGAGCACCGATGTCGCAGACGCAGCCGCCCGATTCGATCCGGTCATCGGCCTGGAGACGCATGTCGAACTCGGGACGGTGTCCAAGATGTTCTGCAGTTGCGCAACCGAGTTCGGGGCCGAGCCCAACACGCAGACATGCCCGGTCTGCCTGGGACTTCCCGGCTCGCTCCCCGTCGTCAACGTGAAGGCCATCGAATCGACCATCCGGATCGGGCTGGCGCTGAACTGCACGATCGCGTCATGGTGCCGCTTCGCCCGGAAGAACTACTTCTACCCGGACATGCCCAAAGACTTCCAGATCAGCCAGTACGACGAGCCGTTGTGCACCGACGGGTACCTCGATCTCACCGTCGAGGGACAACCGTTCCGAGTCGAGATCGAGCGGGTACACCTCGAGGAGGACACCGGCAAGAGCTTGCACGTCGGCGGGGCAACCGGCCGGATCCACGGCGCCGATCACTCCCTCGTCGATTACAACCGGGCCGGTATCCCGCTCGTTGAGATCGTTACCAAGCCGATCCCCGGCACCGGAGCGCTGGCACCCGTCGTGGCGCGTGCCTATGTCACCGAACTGCGGGAGTTGCTGCGCGGGCTCGATGTCTCCGACGTACGCATGGAGCAGGGCTCGATGCGTTGCGACGTGAACACATCGTTGGCCCCGAAGGGGGTGGCCGAATGGGGCACGCGGACCGAAACCAAGAACGTCAACTCGCTGCGATCGGTCGAGCGCGCGGTGCGTTCGGAAATCATCCGGCAGGCACAGGTCCTTGACCAGGGCGGCCGAATCATCCAGGAGACCAGGCACTTCCATGAGGACACCGCCACGACGACGTCGGGTCGTAGCAAGGAGGAGGCCACCGACTATCGCTACTTTCCCGAGCCCGACCTGGTCCCGGTAGCACCCGATCCGGCCTGGGTCGAGGAGTTACGTTCCGCGCTTCCGGATGCGCCCTCGGTGCAACGCGTCAGGCGGCAGGCTCAACTGGGATTGTCCGACGGTGAGCTGTCCTGGCTGGTCAACGCGGGCGCGCTCGACCTGTTCGCTGAGACTGTTGCTGCCGGGGCTTCGTCGGCTGATGCGCGCAAGTGGTGGCTCGGCGATCTCGCCCGACGCGCCAACGCCGAGGACGTGGAGCTGTCCGACCTGGCCATCACGCCCGAACAGGTCGCCGCGCTGGCCCAGTTGGTCGCCGACGGGAGGATCAACGACCGGCTCGCGCGCCAGGTCCTCGACGGGGTCCTCGCCGGGGAGGGCGGGCCGGCAGCCGTCGTCGCCGCCCGGGGCCTGGCTGTCGTAAGCGACACCGGCGCCCTGGATGCGGCCGTGGACACCGCGCTAGCCGAGCATCCCGACGTCGTCGCCAAGATCCACAGCGGCAAGGTTGCTGCGGTCGGGGTGCTGCTCGGGTCGGTGATGAAGGCGACCCGCGGTCAGGCAGACGCGTCCTCGGTCAAGGCCATGATCGCCCAACGTCTCGGCGTTGACCTCTAGCTCGACGTCGGGGGTCGGGGGGCGCAGATGGGCAGTTGGACTAGTTCCCGCGCTCGTCCACCAAGTCCGGATCCGAGTAGGCCGATTCGATTCGATTCAGGATGAGATTCAGGTCGTAGCCGGCTGCTGCTGCGGCGTCCAGCAGAGCCTGGGTGGCCTCTTCTGTCGACGGCGGCTCCTCAACCGAGGGTCCTACATAGGGAGCCGGCAAGGCCGATGGCGAGATCTGTCCAGTGGCGACCATGGCCGTCATGACACCGGCAGCGGTGTCGTAGCGCCTTTGCGCTTCGGTCCTGTCCGGAGACGGCGTAGCGCTTTGCGCGGGTGCCGGTTCCACGCTCTCAGCGTTGATGACTGCGAATACTGTGTCGACCAGGCCGGAGACGCCCGGGACGGGGATCCCACCTAGGAGGGCCTGGGCGATGTCCGACCCCATCTGGCGGGTACGCGCCGCGGCGATCTCAGCGTCTGCCTGATCCGCGCCGGCATCGATCCCGGCATTGACCAAGCCGGCTTCGACTATTCCCCGGATTCGGCCGACGTTGCCGCCGTTCTCCTCCGCGTTACCCGAGCCCGCGTACTCGAAGAGTTCCTGCTGCTCGTATGCATGGGCCAGGCCGGCGAGTGCCGCCGCGGAGCCGGGATCAGTACCGATCAATGTCGTGAACCGAACTCTGGTTTCCAAGGACAGGCCGCCGAGACCGGATGCATCCGCATCCTCGCGCTGTGGTGCGGCGAACTGATCCATGAACGGGGCCATGGCGACCACAAGGCCGTCAGTGATCGCCGGATTGACTTGGCCCAGCGCTGACTGCGCCGCCACGCCGGACGTGCCTACGCCATCCATGAGCAGGTCAAAGCCTTCCCCGTCGGTCACTATCTGAACGAGGTCGAACATGGCATCTTCGGCTCGGCGCTGATCGAGGGGGTCGGCGCCGCTGGCCCACGCCGGGATGAAATCGGTGAGGCTGGCCGCCGCAGCGCCGTCGTCAACGGCCCAGTCAAAGGAGTAGATGTTGGTGAAGTAGTCCGTGGGGGAGAAGCCGTCTGGCATCCCGGAACCGGTCAACAGGTCGAAGCACACTTCGTCGTTGCGCGCTACAACATCCAGCAGATGCGGTGCCGACGAGGCGATCTGCGCTCGCAGACTGTCCTGCGCCTGGGCCGACGAGGAGTCCTCGCGAGACTCCGCGTAGTCGATCATCCAGTCCACGGACTCGGCGATCTCCCGGCTCAGGCCGGGCCCCGCTTCGACCGTTGAATAACCCAGAAGGTCGCCCAGGTCGGCCATTCGCTGGAAATGGTCATGGGGATTGCTGTATGGATCGTTGTCCTCAATGGCCAGGGTGTCGCGCAGCCACGTGGGCAACCGTTCGTAGCCGTCACGGCTGTCATCGTCTGTGCGTGAGGTGGGTCTCGACAAAACGAGCAGGCCGTTCGCTGCGGCCATGGCGAGCGCCTCGACGAGTTCTGGGCTGCCGTTGAAGGGGATGGTCGGCACATACCTGGGCGGAGCGTGCGGGTCTGTGAACATCGGTCCAGACGACGATCCGAGATATGCGGGCACGTCCAGGATTCGGACTCCCACTGTGGTGTAGAAGGCTTCCAGATAGGCGAGCTCAGCCCCGCTGAGCTGCTGCCCCTCTGCAGCTCGCCTCGTGATCATCGCGATCGTTGACAGAGCCCCTGCGACATCTTCGGCGCAAGCCCTTCCGTCGAGCCCGTCGACGACAGTTTCCCCGGCGGCGCTGCCGTCAGCGGCCCCCCTCACAGGTGTGGTCGCGATCCCGGGCCACAGCGTTGTGCCACCCCAGCCCAGGTAGTCCTTGAGGAGCGCCAAGTTCGGGGCAGTAGGTCCTTCACGGAACATCCGAGCCTTCTCCGTGACTTGGGTCTGGAACCGCTCCCAAAGGCGGGATCCCTCAGCTATGTAGAGCTGGAGTTCCGCTTGGCGCGCTGCGCTGATCGCCTGGCGCCGTTGGTCATACAGGCGCTCTGCCATCTCTGGCTCGGCGTTGGTCAGACCGGCTGGTGGCGGCACGCCGAAGTCGGTCTGTTCGGTGGCCTCCCATCGGACGACGAGGTCGTGGCGCGCGACCAGAAAGGCTTCGACATCGTCGGCCCAGGCACTGCCCACGCCGTAGCCGTACTCGGTGGACTCGACCGCTGCCTCCAACAGAGCAGCATTGGCACCGATCTGCGCCGCCACAGCAGTGGAGACGACCTCAGAGAACGACAGTGCCACCTGGCCGAGTACGAAGCCCACGTTGTCCCCGTGCCCGAGCAGGTCCCCGCTGATGGCACGCAGTCCCTCGGCACTGCATCGGATCTCGACCGGATCAGCGTCGGTGTCCTCCGGGTAGAAGTCGGAAACGCTCACCGCATTCCTCTCGCGCCGGCGGCCCAGATCATGCAGGACCGTAGGACGGCCTGGCATCCCCCGGTCGATGTTGTCCACAGGCGGCTGCCGCAGCAGCCATGGGTGTGGACGACGGAGCCAGCGAGGTGATCCGCGCCTAGAGTCCTCGGGATCGCCGACCCGAGAAGGGGAGCACATGTGTAACGAGGACGGACTCGGCGTCGACACTGGCGCCGCCGACCAAGCCGGGGCGCAGGTGACCAGCTTGGCTCAGCGCTACGCGAGTATCAGCGTGGATCTCCGGGTGGGCATGACCCAGCTGAGCGCGGCCAGCACACAGGAGATGGCGGTCATGAGCGCCGCCTTGGATTACTCGGCCAATGTCATGGACCATCTCACCCGACTGCAGGCGTTCACCGGGGCCTTGGGCGCAAGCGCTCAGCAGGCGGCTGCCACGGCGCGCCATGCAGACAGCGAGATCGGGACCGGGTTGGGGAGCATCAACG
>JALZDV010000299.1 GCA_030862345.1 Actinomycetota bacterium
TGTCTCGACTCCTCATCACGCGGACCGCATTTGATCAGCCAGGGCGCCACTCCTGAGTGTCTAATCGTCGGCGTGCGGCGATTCGTTACCGGCCCGGCTCGTGGAGCCCGTCCGGCGTCAAGCCCCTCCAGCCCTCGTGGCCGAGCAGGTCGTAGCGCTGGAGCCACCCGGGCTCAGATGCGCGGCTGGAACGCTAACGCGCGGGCATCCCAGGGCGATAGTCCCAGTGGAACAGGGTAGACCCGTGCCCCGGCCGACGTTTATCGAACCACTTCGACGACTCCGGCCCGGTACCCACAGCAAGGAGGGGCAGGCGATGAGCCCGCTACGGATCCAGCTCGATCGCATCCGGCACCGAAGCTGGCTGGTGCTCGCCGTGACGAGCCTCGCGCTGGCCGGCGTGTTCGCGGCCACGTGGGCCGAGGAGACGACCTACACAGGCCGGTCGACGCTCACCATCACCTCAGAGGCACGCGGACCGGAGCAGGATGCCGTCCTGGCCCAAGGCTACACTGAGTACTTCAACGAACCTTCCTACCAAGACACGCTGCGCGAGCGGGCTGGCGTACCGCCAGAGGTAAGATTCAGTGCCCGTACCGCGGCGGCAAGCCCGATCGTCTACGTCGAGGCTGCCGCGCCGAGCCCCGAAGTCGCCGCCTCCGCCGCGTCGGCGATGGCTGCGACATTCCGCGACGACGTGAACAACAACCTTCAGGTTGACCGCAACCGAGTCATCGAAGGTTTGAACAACGAGATTGCGGCCGAACGTGCGGAGCTTGCCGCCGTCCCGGACGACAGCGCTGAGAGCTCGTTGATCATCAGCACGATCCTGGCGCTGCAGGAACAAGTCGCCACCATCCAATCGGACAACAGCAACCAATTGCAGGAGCTGCAACTGGAGGCCGGCGTGTCGAGTAGCTCGCCCAACCTGGCCCAGAGCGTTGCCCTCGGGCTCGTCGGCGGACTGATCCTGGGATGTCTTTCAGCGCTGGCCTTCGCCGCCGTCGAGAACCGGCTTGCCACGGCAGACGAGGTTCGCGACCAACTCGGGCTCGACACGCTTGCCGTGATCCCGGGCGGAAAGTCGCGCTCGGCTGCCCGCAGCCGAGTCCAGCACCTGATGAGACTGGCCAATCTGGTGAGCCTGAGCAATCTTCCCCGACCCATGACGGTAGCGGTCACAGCACCTAGGGCGACCGCCAGCACGTCACAGGTCGCCGAGAGCATCGCAGCTTACCGTGCTGTCCAGGGTGAGCAGACCCTGCTTGTCAAGGCAGACCTGCACGACGAGCACCGCGACCGTCGACCGGGCGTCGCAGACCTTCTCGCCGGGCGTTCCGTGGTCGGCCTCGACGGCATGGTGATCCGTGGCCGGATCCCCGGCATGCAGGTGATGCCTGCCGGCAATCCGCCGGCGGATCCCTACGCGCTCTTCTCCCACAACCGTTTCACGGACCTCGTCGAGCGCGCCAAGAGCATCGTGGATCTCGTGGTCATCGAGTCACCACCAATCATCGATGCTGCCGAAGGGCAGGTGGTCTGCACTACGGCCGACCGGGTCATCCTCGTGATCGAGGAGAACGCCACCCGTACAGCCGATGCCGCCGAGGCCTGTCAGCTCCTCGAACAAGTGAATGCGACGCTGCTCGGTGTCGTGATCACCGGCTCCGGGTCGGGGGCTGGGAGCCCGCCGCCGATCGATAGCGCCGATCCACGTGCCTCACGGACACTCGGGGTCACCGAGCCGGAGGAGCGCACCACAACCTCTGAGCGGATCGTGAAGGTGCCGGTGGAATTCACCGATCGGGGTGGTGTGCGATGAGCGGGCGGTTTGGTCGATCCACGGCCGATCGGCGCGCTCCCGCCGGCCCCTCGGCCTGGTAGTTACCGTGGAGATCTCATCGGAAAGGTCGGCATGGCGCCCCTGACCAGGACTCTGACACGGCGCCGGAACCCGTGGCCCGCGATCGCGGCCTTCGTCGCCGCTGTCTTCATCCAGCTGGCTCTGGTCTTCATCGGCCCGTCGAACCTCGGTATCGGAATACTTCTTGCGGCCGTGGGGGCGGCGGTCGTCTTCATCGGGCTCGCCAGCCCGGTCCTGGCAGTGCTGCTGTTCCTGCTCGCGGCCTTCCTCCAGTTCGCCCTGCCGGTATCGTTCCTGCCCGTCGATCCCTTCGTGCTCGCCTTCGCCGGGGTGTTGGCATCGGCCGCGATCGGGATCGTGCGACGGGTGAACCGGCTGCCGCAGCTCGGCGCGGTGGAAGCGTTCATGGTGCTCTACCTGCTGTGGAGCGTCGGCTCGGCGATCGTGCCGCACACCTATCCTGCGACGGTGCCGATCAGCGGCGAGGAACTCGCGGTCTGGCGCTTCATCGTGACTAGCACGGTGATCCCGTTCGTCCTCTACGGCGTCGGCCGCTTCGTCTTCGACCGGGACGCGGTGCTCCGGCGCCTGCTGTGGTTCGTCCTCGGCCTCGCCGCGTACTCGGCCGCAGTCAGCGTCATGCAGTTCCACGGGCCGACGGCGCTGGTCTGGCCGCGGTTCATCGTCGAGAATCCCAGCTGGGACGCACGAGCGGTCGGTGTGCTGGACCAGCCGGTGGAGAACGGCTTGATCTTGATCATCGGCTTCGTCGTCGCGCTGCTCCTCGCCCACGAGTCACCCACTCACCCGTGGCTCATGGCCGGAGCGTACGGC
>JALZDV010000357.1 GCA_030862345.1 Actinomycetota bacterium
GGTACGCAGCGCGCCCGACCGACCAAGCCGAGACTTCGTGTTCCTCGCGCACCGTCCCCAGTAACCGTCAGAGGTCGAGTTGTCCGGCGATGCACGTCACCGTGCCGCCGCCGACCCAGATGGTTCCGTCGCAGTCATGGGAGACGTGGACGCGGCCGGCCCGCCCCAAGGCCGTTCCTTGGCTGACGACGTACGGCGCGATCGCCCTTCCGGTGCGAAGTAGCCATCCCGCAAGTGCGGCGTTCAAGCTGCCGGTGACCGGATCCTCAACCGTCGCACCGTCCTTGGGGAAGAATGCGCGTACCTCGAAGGCCTGCGGCGACCCCGGCGGGTAGGGACCGACGACGCCTAGGTCGAGATCCACCACGCCCGGTCGCAGCGCAAGCACGGCCTCGGCGCTCTCCAGCAGGATGGCCACCCAGCCCGGTCCGTTGTCGGCCCATTGCGCATCGACGATGTCGACGCGACCGATGCCCACCATCGCGGCGATCCGGTCCAGCAGCTGATCGTCGACCGGCCCGTCGTGCACCAGTGGCGGCGCGGCGAAGGCCAGGCCCTCGGCCGTACGGCGAATCCGGACCAGCTCCGCGGCGCACTCCTGCACGATCTCGGGGGACTCGGTGTCGCGGTCAGCGTCCGCGCCGGGACCAGCGTTCTGCGTCTGGGCGGACGCGAGCCAGGCGTGACAGGTGCCCAACGTCGGATGGCCGGCGAACGGTAGCTCGGCCATCGGGGTGAAGATCCGCACCCGGTAGTCGGCGCCCCGCTCGGTCGGAGGCAGCAGGAAGGTCGTCTCGGACAGGTTCGTCCAGCGCGCGAAGAGTTGCATCTGCTCGGAAGTCAACCCGTCGGCGGCCAAGACCACGGCGACCGGATTGCCGAGGTACGGAGTGCTGGTGAAGACGTCAACCTGCTGGAAAGGCCGCTCCATGTACGTATTGTGCGTCAGTTATCCGACCGGCCCCGCCGCCGCGCCTTGAGGATGGCGTCGTGGACAGTCCGTCCGACGCCTTGTTCATCGGTCACCCGACGCGCGCGGGACTCGTTGACCAGGATGTCCCAGAGGTCGGGTTGCATGACGGCGGCGACCTGCTCGGCGGTGAACATCAGGTCGGGACGGTGTGGACGTCCCACGCCGGCGTGCACGTCGCTGGGGTGGTGTCCGACGACCAGCAGCGTCCCGCCCGGGGAGACCGCGGCAGCAAGCCGGCGGTGCAGTCTCTCGCGCTGAGCAGCGGGAAGCTGCATGAAGTGGGCGCTCACCAGCGCGAACGAGCCGAGAGATTGCGGCTCCGCCATCAGGTCGGCATGCAGCCAGGTGATGCGTCCGGCCACGGTCGGTCCGGCCTGGGCGGCGTGGGCCTGCGCGCGCTGCAAGGCGGTCGGGGAGATGTCGATTGCGGTCACCTGCCACCCTCGCTCGGCCAGCCAGACGGCGTCGGCACCCTCACCGCAGCCGACATCGAGGGCCACTCCGGGTGTCAGTTCGGCGGCCTCGGTCACGAGTTGCGGATTCGGCCGGCCGCTCCATGCGGCGCTCCGCGAGCGGTACATCGCTTCCCAGAACGCCTCGTCGTAGACGCCATCGGCTCCGCTGTCTCCCGCCGCCGGGTGGTCGCCGCGGACGGCACTCAGCCGGCTGTGGCCGGCTTGCCCGTGGGCCCCGTACTCGTGGCGCGGGGCAGGCTCTGGACCGGAGCTGTCGAGCTTCACCGGGCCGCCTCCGGGATGTGCCGGGCTCCGCTGCCGCCACCATCCTGACTTGCCGGCTCCGGTAGTCGGGCCGGGGACGCAGCGCGTTCGGCGACCGCCCGGGCGGTGTCCTCGGCGATCAGGTCGGCGTTGATCTGGGCGGCGGCCCACGAACCGGCCGCGGTCGCTGCGACGATCCCGGCGGCGGGATCGGCGACATTCCCGGCGACCCACACCCCAGGCACTGCAGTCCGGCCGGTCGAGTCGGCCAGCACATGGGTCCCCATTCCGCTCGGGTGTTCGACGGCGGCAAGACCTAGCGAGGCGAGCACCCCGTCCCTGGCCGCGAGCCGCGGACCTACCACCAGCACCTGCGCGGTGACGATCTCGCCAGATGCCATCCGGACGCCGGTGAGCCGGTCGTCCGGCGCGACCAGGCCGGTCACCTCGCCCCGCACCACGCTGACGCCGCGCGCAGACAACTGCTTGGACTGCTCGCCGGTGAGATCCGGCGCGGTGTGCAGCAGCAGGGTCAGGTTGTCGGTCAACTGTCGAAACATCAGGGCCTGGTGCACCGACAACGCGCCGCTCCCCAACACGGCAATCGCCTGGTCACGGACCTCCCAGCCGTGGCAGTACGGGCAGTGGATGACGTCGCGGCCCCATCGCTCCGGTACGCCGGGCACATCCGGTAGCTCGTCCACCAGACCGGTGGTGACCAGCAGCCGTCGAGCCACGACTGTGTCCCCGTCGCCGAGCTCGACTGCGAACCCGCCGTCGGGCAGGGCGGCAGCACAAGCCGCGTGGCCGGCACGAACTTCGGCCCCGTACCCCCGCACCTCCGCCCGCCCGAGCTCCAGCAGCTCACCCGGCGGTGTGCCGTCGCGGGTCAGGAAGCCGTGGGTATGCGCGGCCGGAGCGTTGCGGGGTTCACCGGCATCGACCACTAGCACCGACCGGCGGGCGCGACCCAACACCAACGCCGCACTCAGCCCGGCAACGCCGCCCCCCACGACGACGACGTCATACCGCGAATCCGGCGGGTGCAGACTGCTCGGTTTCCTGGTCATGGTGACCACCTCCACGCCCACCATGCGCTTAAGGCCAGCCGAATGACAAATGAAGTTGCTATTATGGCAAACTGCCCAGATGGCCGAGGAGACCGACAACGTCCTCAATGCCGTCGGCCCGCGGCTGCGTGCGCTTCGCCAGCAGCGACACGTGACGCTCGCCGGCCTGGCCGAGGCAACCGGGATTTCGGTGAGCACCCTGTCCCGCCTGGAGTCCGGACACCGGCGGCCCAGCCTCGAGCTACTCCTGCCACTGGCCCGCGCACACCGGGTGCCGCTGGACGAACTCGTCGGCGCCCCGCCGACCGGCGACCCGCGCGTACACCTCAAACCACGCTCCCTGCACGGGATGACCGTGGTCCCGCTGACCCAGCAACCCGGCGCCCTCCAGGCGTACAAGATGATCCTGCCGGCCGGACCGGCCAAGCAGCAGCCGGACTTGCGGACCCACGAAGGCTACGAATGGGTTTATGTCCTGAGCGGTCGGCTGCGGCTGGTCCTGGGCAGCCAGGACCTGGTTCTCGGCCGCGGGGAGGCCGCGGAGTTCGACACCCGCGTACCGCACTGGTTCGGCAATGCCGGCAGCCAGGCGGTGGAGTACTTGACCCTGTTCGGCAGGCAGGGGGCGCGAGTGCACCTTCGTACGGCGAACGCCGAGCGCCGGGCCAACAGGTAACCTGGCGCCACCATGTGCCTCTCCGTGCCCGGTCGAGTCGTCGGCCTCGACAGTGAAGCGCCGGGTCAGGTCGCACTTGTCGATGTGGTGGGCATCTCGCGGCGGGTCAACGTGGGCATGCTCGACGCCGAGCAGCAGCTGAGCCCGGGTGACTGGATCCTGATCCACATGGGCTGTGCTCTGGCCAAGATCGACGAGGCGGAGGCTTCGCGCCTCCTCGGCGGCCCCACCCGCCGCTAGGGGCTTCGGGACCTCCCTCGCGCGCACCGTGCCAGAGGTCGGAGCGAAGTCCGGTAATGAGGTTGTGTGGAGGTGGCTCCATGGCCGCCAGCGGCGTAGCCATGTTCGTGCGGTACGCGTACCCGCCGAACCAGCGCGGCTACTGCGGCCCAGCCGACACCGGGTCGCTGCTGGAGTGCGATCGTCAATGACCGGGAGGGCAGTTCACGAGCGCCGGGAAACCGGACCGACAACCTGGGCCTGGAATCAGGGGCGGCTCGCTGACCACTGTCGCCGTAGTCAGTCCGGGGGCGGGTTGTCCGTACGGCCGGCCGGCACTTCGTCGGGCAGGTACGGGCCGAGGATCCAGCTCGTCCCCGCCGTGCGATGGTCGTCGGCGGCCGAGCGCGCGGCAGCGACTCGCTTGTGCGGGGCAGTCCTGATGTCGGGGGCGGCGGGGTCCGCGGCGACGACGGCGGATCGATCATCGGCTGGGATGGCGCGGGGGCCGCGTGAGCTCTCCGGCTGCCAGTTGGCCGGATCGTCGGTGAGCCCGAGCAGATAGGTGACCGTGCAATCCAGGGCGGCGGCGAACTGGGGCAGCTTTGCCGCGTCGATTCCGGCGCCGTGCTCCAGGCTGGACAGTGCCTTGTTCGTTGTAGTCACCCCGACGTCCGCGAGCCGCCGTACGACCTCCTGCTGGGTGAGCCCGAGCGAACGCCGCCGATCGCGCAACCGCAGGCTGAGGACGAGAAAGCGGTCCGGTGCCGAAGGGGCCCGCCCCTCTGACCCGATCGACATGGACTACCTCCTGCCTACTCTCCTGCCCAACGGCGTGATCCGGGCCAGTGTTGACGGGCCAGGTCAGTACGTCAACGAAGCGCTGACAATGACGCGTTGACAAGGCCGCCGCCCAGCATGACCGGTCACTCACCCGGTGCTGGCATCCCGGCCAGGGCGGAGTCCATGTCGGCCAGCGGATGGATGGTGTAGCGGGCGAAGTTGAACACCGGTGCCCGGCCGAGCAGCCGTTCGAACTCCTCGTGCGACTCGACCTGGTATATCCATGCGCCGCCGTGTTGACCTACGACGTGATACCGGGCGATCAACTTGCCCTCCCCCTCGAGCCGGGCACCGTACGTCGGCATGTCCCCCACGGCTACGACCATCTCTCGCGACAGCAGTGCCAGATCGAGCTGCCACAGCACCAAGAACTTCACGTCCGCCCCTCCATGGCCGGAGAGCCTACGAGCGGACGGTCGGTAGCGGGACTCCGCACCGCTGGCGTTGCGGTCGGGCTGCCGCTCAGGAGTCCGATCCAGCGGTCACGCTCTCAGGGAGCAGCGGCGGTAGCGGAATGGGCCGCTGCTTCATAGTTGACATCCCAGCCGATGATCAGATCATCGGCCAGCACGTGCAGGCGGCGTTGGGTCAACCGGACGCCGTCGGCCACCCGTACGGTTCCGAGGTCACCGACCGCCTCGGTGCCCGCACCGATGATCGTCGGTGCCATGCCGACGATGAGCCGGTCGGCGACCCCTGCGGCGAGCATCGAGGTGATCACCTTGGCGCCGCCCTCGACCAGCAGCGAGCGCACTCCCATCGAATGCAGAAGGGCAAGCGCTGCGGTGACATCCACGCCGCCGGCTCCGGCCGCGACGATGCGTACCCCCACCGAAGCGGCGCGCAGTTGCTTGCGCTGCTGCCGGCCGGATTGCTCGGTAGTGAGCACGATCGTGGTTGCGTCCTCATCGAGGATTCGGGCGGTCAGCGGGATTCGCAGCGTGGAGTCCAGGACGATCCGCAGCGGAGACACACCGGGCACCATCCGGACGGTCATTTGCGGATCGTCCTGCAGGACCGTGCCGACCCC
>JALZDV010000359.1 GCA_030862345.1 Actinomycetota bacterium
GTGGCCACGGCCCGACGGTATCCGGCGGCGCTCAGCCGGGGCGCACCACGGCGAGCCGCTCACCTCGGCGAGATGGTCGAAGTCGCGGTCGTCGTGCAGCAGCGGCACGCCCTCCCTGATGCAGACCGCGGCGATCAGGCAGTCTGTGGTAGAGCGGATCGGGGTGCCGACGGCCGGCGCGGTGCAGCGTCGCGGCGAGCCGGAAGTCTTCCAGAGACCGGAGCCGCGCGACCTCGAAGGCCGAGAGATGGCCTTCCAGCCGGTCGAGCTCGGCGGCGGTGCGGGCTCCATGCAGCAGTTCCGTGAGCACCACGTCGGTTAACCCGACCTGCTCACCTGCCATGAGCCGGCGGGAGACGTCCTCGACCTGCCAGGTCGCACGCTCGGCGAACAGGTCGATCCAGACGCTGGAATCGACGACCAGCTCGATCACCCGAACCGGCTGCGGCGCATCTCCTGCAGGTCGCCCTCCCAGTCGAAGGTGCCGCGTCTCCTTGCGCCACGCGTCAGGCCGGGAAGCTCAGTCAGCGATGCTGGGTGGTCTCGTCGTAGTAAGAAGTCGCGCTGATGCGTTTCGCATAGCAGTTGTCCGCGTCAAAGCCTCGGCTCGCGCACCACTGGTTGGCGTCCTCGGCCGTGCTGCTGTAGGCAGCTGGAATGATCGTCACCCAGAAGTCGGGATACGTGAACGTGGTGTAGTCGCCACTCCAGAGCAGCGCCGCTCCGGGGTTCGCGCTGCGGATCCCGTAGTGGTCCTCCCAGATGGCCTGCTCGGTGTACGTGATCCCATCGGCCACGAGGCCAACGCGCTTCGAGCTGAGCTGAGGAACCCAGTAGCCGTCAGGGATCTCCGCGATGGTGGAGCGGTCGTCCGCTGCTTGCTGGGTGAGGGCTGCACCTGGATCAGCGGCCGCGAGTTGAAGGCGGTTGCTCGTGGTCGGCGCGGCGTAGCTCGGGGTAGGAGCGGCCTGCGTCATCCCCGTGATCGTCTCCCCCGACGATGCCCAGGGCTGGGTGAGCAGGAGGGTCACGGCGACTCCGACCACCAGAGCGAGGGCGGCTGCACCCACAACGAGCAACGGCTGAGGGCGAGTGGATGAAGTCGGCGGTCCCGGCTGGTGCGTGCCGAGCGGAGGATGCGGTGGGAACCCGGTCACCGCCGGCGCCGAGAGAGGCTCACTTGTTGCCGATCCCGGGGAGCCGGTCACCAGGTCGGGCGGCAGTTGATAGTTCGGCCAGACATTGGGGGCCGATTCCCCGCCGGCTGTGCCCTGCTCCGGCCCGGCGTCCCGCTGCGATGGCATCGGAGGCGCGGTGGGAGGGGTCGCGGTCGGCGGCGTCGCGACCTTCGGCGGCTGGGCCACCTCTGAAAAGGGCGGTGGCTCATGGTACTGCGGCCACGTGTTCGCCTGGTACGGATCGGACATCTGACCTCGTCCTCGCCTCTGTTCGGTCGACCGGCTCTGCGCCGCACGGTATGTTCTTCGTCCGCGTGGGCGGAAGTGCTACTGCCCGGCCCTCGGTGCCCCGCTCGCACGCCCATGGTTCATCCAAACGGGTAGGGGACGCCGCCGCGAGTGATCGACCGAGTCACGATGGAACCGGCGAACCTTCGTCCTTGTACCAGGTGGTCCGCGACCGACCCCCCTGCCGCACGCCGCCCGGGTCCCCACCACGGGGACCAACTCGATCATCGCCGCCTCGCTCGCTTCCACGAAGTTGGTCGTGCCGGTCGTCGCGGCGTCGTTCATACGACTCGCGCCGCTGGTCCGGTCGCCGCTGCTGCCGGTGGCGAGCTGGTCGAGCAGCCGGAGAGAGCTCCGGTCAAGATCAGCACCAGCTAGGTTGACAGAGAGGGGTGAGGCTCATCGATACTTGACATCCAGGTCTGCTCGTCCACGGGCCGCCCTGCGGCACCGGTAACGGAGCGGCGAGAGATGGCGATCCTGCACGGTAGCCGTCTCCACGGGTCCCGACAGGATCCGATTGCGCGCAAGGGGAGCCCGTGAGTATCGAGACCCAGTTCAACCCGCCCGAAGTGCCGAACCAGGCCGCGGCGACAATGGAGCGTCTCGGGCAGGTCACCGGGCGCCAGCCCGTTCGGTTCGGGTCCGCCGACGAGGCGACGGCCGGGCTGGTGGAGCGGCTCTTTCGGGCTCCCGAACGATGGGGATGGGAGTACGTCGAGCCGGCACCGATCACGGAGTACCCGCACATGGACCAGTACCCTCAGTGGGTCGAGCCGTTGCCGCCCGACCTGCGCGGACTTGAGCAACTCCACGCGATCGCCAAGGCCAAGCTACCCAAGCGGTTGGCCCGGGCGGGCGCCGTCGCGCTGCTCGGTCTGATCTCGATGGCCGGATCCACCACCGCGGGGCTGGAGTTCCTGCTGATCGGGGCCGTCATCGGAGGCGTCGCGGTCTACCAGGTGAGTGAGCCGCAGTCCCGGATGCGCAGGGCCCGGGAGGAGGCCGATCAACGGAGGAAC
>JALZDV010000373.1 GCA_030862345.1 Actinomycetota bacterium
GATCTCCAGAGTGGATCGGACCCGAGCCGAGGAGATCGCGCTCCTACTGGACACACCGCTGCCGAGCGAGACCGAACTTCGGCACATGATGGAGAACGGGCCCATCCAGAGCTAGGTCCCGACCATGCCGACGGCGGACCCGGAACTCCGGAAGTTGCTGCAAGCCGCTCAGCGAACAACACTGAGTCCGAGACCACGCCTGTGGCCGCCCCAAACCCGGCCGCCGTGGCTGACACCACTGCGGACACCACCGGCATCTTCGACGCCACCGACCTCACGGCCCGGTCGAGCCTGGTTCCGGTCACCGAAGCCGACTTCTGTGGTCTGACCAAACTCAGCCCGAACGCACCGACCTTTGCCCGCTGGATGCGGACAAAGACCAAGCAGTCGGGCGAGGTGATCGAAGGTGGTGACGTCCGGTATGACCGGATGAATAATTCGTTCGTCTTCGGGATCACCATGACCCCGATGGGCCAGATCGAGCCATGTCGTGTCGAAGTAATTTACCGCCCGGACATGAACGGCCTATGGCGGGCGGACTTCAGTCCGCACGCGGTGTTCGAGACCACGCTCGACCCCTCGCTGCCCCTGGACCGATACGTGCACTTCCAGGTGGCCAACGCAGCGCTGGTCGAAGCCCTGAACGCCGATCCTGAGCTGGGACGCCAGTGGGGCCTGTCCCCCTCGGACGTCGCCATGCTTACCGACGCGACGCCGGACCCGGACAGCCCGCATCCATCGTATGCCTGGCACCACGTCGACGGCAGCGGCCGGATACAGCTGGTCAATCGGGCAATCCACGCACGTTTCGGGCACTTCGGAGGCTTCTCCGAGTGGGGGAACCCCGCAGAGGCCTTCCCGGCGACACCAACGCCAGCACAACGGGCCGCGCAGGCGATCGACATCACTCAGCTCGAGGGACCCGACGGTGGCCCCGCTGAGCGGAGCCGAACACCCCAGCGGGCGGGCAGTGGCCGGGAGAGTGCTCCGACTGCGGACCGAGCAGGGGACCTGACCGGAGGAAGCCAAACAGAGCTAACGCCGCCGGTGGTATACGAGAACACCGCCGATCAGGGCGCCGATCGGGGCGCCGGCACCGCCGATCAGCGGGAGAGCACCGAGCCGGAACGCCGTGGTCGGGGTGGCCGTTCGGGCAGTCAGATCGGCCCGATGCCGTCTGCTAACGACCACGCATCTGATAACGAGTTGAGCGAGGGTGGGCCGAGGGAGGGGCCGCCGGTGCAGAGCGGTGGCAAGACGCCTGATCCCGACAAGGCGTCTGGCCCCGGCCAGGCCTCTGATCCGGGTTCGGCGCAGGTGAACGCGCCGCTAGCTGATTCCGCCGACATCTCCGGGGAGGGGTCGGGGCGCGAGGAGAGCGCGGTTGAGGCGCTGGAACCCCCGGCCGGCGGAAAGGCGCTCCAGGACAATTCCTCCAAGGCCGACGGCGACGCATTGGTCCAGCCGACACCCGAGCTGATCGCAGAGCTGGCAGATCTGTTCAACAAACTGCATTCGGCAAGCCCGCTGACCCGATGGCGGGCCGCCCACGACGCGGCCGCCCTGCTGGTCGACCTCGGTCTGGTTTCCGGGTTGCCCAACCCAGAGACCGGGGACTTCGACGGCCGCTCACCCGGCTTCGAGCAGCGACTAGCCGAACTCGCCGAACCCGTTCAGATACTCGTCGCACAACTCAACGCCCTGCCACAGGTAGGGTCGCTGCCCTCCGCCGTCGACAGCCTGCGGCGCACCCTCTCCAGAGGTTTTCTGACCGGAGTGGTTGCCGGCGGCTTGCCCGCATTCGCGCTGTCCGTGGCCGCGGTCGAGGCCAACGTCCCGAAACTGCTGACCTTTGCCACGGTCGCGGCCAGTGCGGCAATCTTCGGCTCGGTGGCCAACAGCCTGGCTCGACAGCGGTACAACTCGCGGGAGGAACTGCTCTCGGCCTTCGCCGATGCCAGGCTCCCTCAGCCGTCCGCGACCCGGCAGCTGATCGACATGGAAGCCGCCGACCTGGCCAGCCAGGCCGCGCAGATCCGTCAGCACGCCGCCGACGGTGCCCCCCGACTGCACAGCGGTCCGGCTCGCACGGAACCGCTCGGCCACACCCGGGATCAGCTGCATCGGGGCGGACCGGCCAGCCCCGTTAGCGACGCCGCTGGGGCCGAGCGCTCACAGCGTCTCAAAGACGCGGCCGATCCGACCGCTGGTGACCGGGTGAGCGCGGCCGACAGGCTCCCGTCGCTGTCAGCGTGGATTATGTACTACACGTCAGGGCCGGTCAGCGGGCTCGGCGCAGGAGCCTTAGCCCACCAGATCCTGGTCACCTACTCCTCGCTGCCGGGCATGCCGGTGGTGTTCGCTTTCCTCGGCGTGGGCGCAGTCGGCGCGCTGATCAACGTCGCCTGCTACCGGGTCGTCTTCCGCCGTCGGATCGCTGCCAAGGATCGGCGGGCCGCCGTCGAGGACGCGCACGCCCGGGCTTGGGCTCAGGTGCGGATCGAGAGTGCGACCCGCGCGTCGCATGACCAGCGGGCCGCCCTCGACGAGCGGGCTCAGCACCGCAGGGCGCTGAAGGACAGGCTGGACAGCGCCGAGCAGGCCCTCATCGACTACAACCTGGATCCAGACGCTGGGCTGCCCCCTGAAGTAGCCCCGCTACCATCGGTGGACCCGGCCAGCACCGACCCTGCCGATCCCGAGCCCGAGGAAGGGCCGCCACTGCAGAGCGGCGGCAAAACCCCCGATTCCGGCAAGGCAGGCGGCACCGCACGCGGATCCGACCTCGCCGAACGCAATCAGCTCGTCCCGGGACCAGCGCACGAGCCGATCGACCCGGCAAACCTGACCGACGCCGACCGCAGCCGCCTAGCCGACCTCATGCAACTGCTCGACAGCCTCGATACTGCCGGCCCGTGGTCGCGTCGCAGCCTCGCCGCCGCTTACCAAGCGGCGCTACGCGCCTGCGGACTCGAACTGCCCACCAGCGCGGACGACTATCCCGAGATCCTCGCTACGATACGCAGGCGCGCCGTCCTGGACCCAGCGCTGTTCGCCCGAGTGGCGGCTCACGACCCGCTGCCGCCCACCACGGCCAGCCTGGCGTGGTATCAGGCCAAATGGCTCGGGGTGACGGCCGTCCCGGCCTCGGTCACCCCGGCGGTGATCGCGGAACTCTACGGCACCCATCCTGCCTACGTCCTGCTGATGATCACGAGCGCTGCGAGCTCTCTGGTCGTGGGCGTAGTGAGTGCGTTCGCGGAGTGGTCGTTCAACCGTTCGGAGGCGCGACGAGCGGAGTTAGAGGCCGACAACACCACTCCCTCCGATCAGATCCTGGCCCATGAGAAGGCCTATCGTGAAAGGGTTGCCGCCCGCGTGCAGGCTGACCAAGCCGAGTCCGACGCCGCCGACCGAGAGCTGGAGGAGCGTCGCCTCCGGTACGAGGCCGCTCGAGCCCGCGCCGAGCGCAGCACCGGGCTGCGCTCCGCCGCCTTGCCCGCGAAGATCCTCGACACACTCGCCCATCGCTCCGACCCAGACCCGAACATCTCGCCGACTTCCACTTCGACTTCGACTTCGACTGCGCCGGCCGAACCCGACCGCGACAGCGACCGCCATGCCACCCACGAATCCGATGAGACGGCCGGGATCGAAGGCGAGGTCGATGTTGCAGTCGAGGCCGAGTCCAGAGCCGAGAACCAGGTCAAGGCGACACGAAGACTGGCCAAGCGGCGCTTGGCCAAGGACCGCCTGCGTGAGCACGCCGGCCTGCTCGTGGGCGCCCCGATCGCGTCAGCGGCTGTCACCGTCGGTGTCACCTGGGGTATCGGTGGGATCCCATTCTCGGTGATCTTCAACCCATCTCAGTGGGACGCGGTGAACCAGCTCTACATCTGGTCGCTGGCGGACTCGTTCGCCACTGCGGTAGCCACGGCCGTGTCCGTAGTCCTACTCGCAGTGCATGTACTCGGCAAAGAGGCTCCCGCGTCGGATACCGCTCGGGAGCGGGCACAGGCAAAGCGCGACCAGCAGTTTTTCGACGCCAACCGTCAGGCTAGGCTGGCGCCGCTGCAGGCCGACCTGGAGGCCGCCCACGCGGAGTTGGCGGCGGCCGAGACCGCCCAGGAACGCTACGAGGCTGAACAGCGCGCCCGAATCCACAAGGCCAGCTTGGTGCGCGTCGACCCGGGCAACCCAGCACCCCCGAACCCGCCTCCCGGCCCGGCGAAGGCCGAGGATCCCCCCCAGCCGCCTCCGCCAGGCGATAGCCCGTCCCCGTCCGGGGATGGCCCGGATGATCACAACGTACGGCCGGCCGTGACCGAGGCGGAGTTCTTCGAGCGGATGCGCAGCGAGGTGAACACCACCGGTTGGGAGGAGGAGGAAGACGAGTGGTGCCTATGCTCACCGGACCTACCCTGCAC
>JALZDV010000377.1 GCA_030862345.1 Actinomycetota bacterium
ATGTGTGGATTGCGGGCGAATCGGGTGATGGCCAGCGGATCAGCTGGATCCGCGATACCAGGGAACCGGCCGGGGCTTTCGATCTCAATGCGGTCGTCGAAGATTTCGATGCGGGTGTGGTCACCGAAGTTGCTGTATGAGCGGTGCACCGCAGCATTGACGATGCCCTCCAGCCAAGCATCTCGGGGGATGAGCGGCACGCGACCGAATAACCCGTCCCTCCTCAACGCCTGCCGGTTGGGGACGAGTTCGTCGACGAGGGCTGCAGCCTGCCGCACCTGGTCGGGGATCCGGCCTTCGACCCGCTCGTCGTGGAGGACCTGCAGTCTGCTGCCGGAGCCTCTTTCCGAACCTCGGTAGCGGATGACGCGCAGGTGAGCGCTGGGAAACCACGTCTCCGGTGAGTTGCCGAAGACCAGCAAACCGGCGACCGTCGCCTTTCCTGACCGGTCGGTGAGACCACGAGCGACGAGGACCCGGTCGGGATCGGCCGCACCGAGGTCCCGGAGGTATGCCTCTACGGCGGGCCGGTGCAGCTGGTCGGTCGTTGCCTGGAACGGTGTAGTGCAGTCGTACTGAGCCTGGCCCTTGTCGAACAACAGCTCCTTGCGCTGGACAAACGACAACCGCCGGTTCTCGTCGCCGACTCGGAGGAACACCTCGTCCTTCGCGGTCGTGTGCACAGTCTCCGATCCCGGCACGTCGATAAGCACGAAAGATCCGGTTCGGCCGGTCACCTCATCAGCCCAGCTGATCGTACGGATCTCCGTGCGGACGGGGGGGCGGGCGAAGTCGATACCTGCCTGCCGCCAGCCGTTCAGCGCTCGCTCATCCGCCCCGGCATCCGCCGGGGCGTCGTCGTGCATGCCGATCAGGGCGAGCCCGCCCTCGGCGTTGGCGAACGCTACCAACGTCTCGGCGAGCGCTCTCGGTGTGATCCGGGCGCTCTTGCGATCGAACCACTGGTTCTCGGTAAGACGTCGCACGGTCGCCAGGACAGTGCTCGGGTTGGGCAGCTCCAGGAGTTCGACAGCGTCGTGCATGCCGCCTACTCTAAACTTATTCGGGTGGTTTAGAGCACAACCTGCGGGGAGGACCATGCCGGCAGGTGGCTACAGCGAAGATGCCCTGGTCGAGCAGCCGACCATGGCGCTGCTGGCCGAGCTCGGCTGGGAGACCCTCAACGGCTACGACGAGCATCCGAGCTCCGGGGGGCCGATCGGTCGGTCGAGCTTCACCGAAGCCGTGTTGCCCGAGCGGCTCCGCCTCGGCTTGCGCAGCGTCAACGTCGGGCTGAGCGACGCGGCGCTCGATCAAGCCGCCGCCACCCTGACCCGGGATCGCTCGGCCATGCCGCCGGTCCGCGCCAACCACGAGATCTGGCAGCTCCTCCGTGAGGGCTTCCCTGCTGCAGTCACCGGTCCCGACGGGACCGAACGCATCGAGCGGGTCCAGTACATCCACTGGACGGCGAGCGACCGTAACGACCTGCTCGCCGTCAACCAGTTCTGGATCACCGGCCCGCTGCACCGCAGGCGCTGCGACGTCGTGCTGTTCGTCAACGGCATCCCGTTGGTGCTCCTCGAGCTGAAGGCGAGCCACAAGAAGGTCGAGGACGGCTACCGGCAGAACATCCGCGACTACCGGGACACCATCCCCCAGCTGTTCTGGAACAACGGGTTCATCCTGGTCTCGAATGGGAGCGAGGCCAGGGTCGGCGCCAGTTTCGCCTCGTGGGACCACTTCACCGAGTGGAAGAAGGTCGACAGCGAATCCGAGTCCGGACGGATCGCGCTCGAGACCACGGTGAGGGCGACCTGTCGGCCCGACCGCGTGCTCGACCTCGTCGAGAACTTCACCGTGTTCCAGGAGCAACCCGGTGGGCTAGTGAAGAAGTTCGCCAAGAACCACCAGTATCTCGGGGTCAACAACGCGCTCGAGGGTCTCCAGCGGCTCGGCGACGAAGTGAGCCGGCTCGGGGTCTTCTGGCATACCCAGGGATCGGGCAAGAGTCTGTCGATGATCTTCTTCACCCAGAAGGTCCTGCGGAAGCTGCCCGGCGGATGGACCTTCGTGGTGGTGACCGATCGGCGGGAGCTCGACCGCCAGCTCTACGGCGAGTTCCAGTCGGCCGGTGCGATCGCCGGAGGTGAGGTGCAGGCCACCTCATCGTCGCACCTCCGCGAGCTGCTGGCAGCGGACCACCGCTTCGTCTTCACGCTCATCCACAAGTTCCGGGCTGCGGCCCCGGACGAGCCGATGGACGTGCTCTCGGACCGTCGCAACGTCATCGTCATCACCGACGAGGCGCATCGCTCGCAGTACGCCCAGCTCGCCCTCAACATGCGGACGGCGCTCCCCAACGCAGCATTCCTCGGTTTCACCGGCACGCCGCTGATCGCGGGCGAGGTTCAGCGGACGAGAGAGGTCTTCGGCGAGTACGTCAGCGTGTACAGCTGGTCCGACGCACAGGCCGATCAGGTCGCCGTGCCGCTCTACTACGAGAACCGCACCCCCGAAATGCAGATCATCAACGAGAAGTTCGCCGAGGAGTTCGCCGATCTGCTCGAGGACGCCGCCACCGACGGCTCGGAGGACGACGACAGCACCGAGACGCTGCTGGCCCACCGCTTTGCCACCGAGTATCAGCTCATCACCCGTCCCGAACGGCTCCGCACGATCGCCGCCGACCTCGTCGAGCACCTGGTCGAGCGGGGTTTCGACGGCAAGGCGATGTACGTGGCGCTCGACAAGGCGACCGCCGTCCACATGCACGACCTCGTCAGCGCTGCGTGGGAGGAGCACCTCGCCGAGCTGGAAACTCGAGTCACCACGGCGGCACCGTTCGATCGGCCCTGGCTCGAAGGTCGGATCGCGTTCATGCGGACCACCGACATGGCTGTCGTCGTCTCGCAGTCGCAGAACGAGATCGCCGACCTCGATGCCCGCGGGCTCGACATCCGTCCCCACCGCAAGCGGATGAACGAGGAAGACCTCGAGACCAGGTTCAAGGACCCCGAGGACGCGTTCCGGCTGGTCTTCGTCTGCGCGATGTGGATGACCGGCTTCGATGTTCCGTCGTGCTCGACGATCTACCTCGACCGGCCGATGCGCAACCACACGTTGATGCAGACGATCGCCAGGGCGAACCGGGTGTTCCCGGAGAAGGAGAACGGGCTGATCGTCGACTACGTCGGCGTCTTCCGGAACATCGAGTCGGCCCTCGCCGTGTACGGGGCCCGCCCTGGGGATGTGGCGTCTCAGGAGCGACCGATCGAGGACAAGGACGAACTTCTCGCCGCCCTTGACGACATGGTCGAGGAGTGCTCCGATCTCTGCGATCGGTGCGACGTCGACCTCGACGCGCTGGCAGCGGCCGAGGGCTTCGCCTTCATCCAGCTACGCGACTTCGCTGTGGAAGCACTCCTCGTCGACCCCGACCAGAAGCGTGACTTCCTCACCCTCGCGGACCGCTGCCGTGCGCTGCTCAAGGCGGTGATGCCCGATCTCGCGGCGAACCGGCACCTCAAGCAGGTGGGCCTGTACCGCAACCTCGCGGAGAAGATCCGGGGCCACGTCGTCGTCCCCGACCTGAGCGGTCTCGCCGACGCCGTCGACGAGCTCCTCGACCGCTCCATCGGGGCCGAGGCATACATGATCCAGACCAGTGGTGACGCCGAGCTGTCGCGGTTCGTCGACCTCGGCCTCATCAGCTTCGACAGGCTGCGAGAGCTCTACGGCGACCGCAAGCACACTGCCGCCGACCGGCTCGCCCACTTGCTCCGACACCGCTCGGCGGGATCAGCGACCAGGAACCCCAGCCGGGTCGAGTTCGTGCGCCGCATCGAGGAACTCATCGCCGAGTACAACACGGGCAGCCTGAACATCGACGAGTACCTCCGCAGGCTGATCCGGCTCACCCGGGAGCTTGACGAGGACGAGCAGCGTGTCGTGGTCGAGGAGCTGACCGAGCCCCAGTTGGCCGTCTTCGATCTCCTGACCCGGCCGGGACCGGATCTCACGGACGAGGAGCGTGAGTCGGTGAAGGTCATCGCCAAGCGGCTGCTCGACACCATCACCGACAAGCTCGTCCTTGACTGGCGCAAGCGCCAGCGTTCTCGTTCAGCCGTGCGAGTTGCAGTAGGACAGGCTCTCGACAACCTGCCCGAGGTCTACGACGACGACCTGTTCGAGGAGAAGCGCAACGTCGTCTTCGACCACCTCCTCACGTCATTCTTCGATGACGGAAGCAGCGTCTACGCCCAGCCCGTCGGCTCGCTCCCTCGGCATCGGCCGGATCGTGGAGCGACCCCTCAGCGGTAGCAGTAGGAGTCCGACGAGGCGTCCCCGCCCTGCAGCCGCACCTGGTGCACCCGCAGGCCGCGGAAGTCGTCCCCGTGCGGGAAGAACCTCGGATCGACGGCCAGGCCGCCCGCCGGGTCGGCATCGATCTTCGCCATCCACGCCCCCACGCCATTCGGGTAGAACTGGTCGTCCCAGGCCCCGTAGAGCGAGTTCGTGACGTAGACGCGGCGCCCGTCGCGGCTGGTCTCCACCATCTGCGGCCCGCCGCGCAGCGGCTGGTCCGGCGCGGCCGGATGGGTGGCCTGCCTCGCGATGCCGCCGATGCGCACCGAACCGGTCTCCCGCGGGTTCGCCG
>JALZDV010000386.1 GCA_030862345.1 Actinomycetota bacterium
AGTACGACCACGCCGGCGAATGCCTGCCGACGCAGGTCCGGGCGGACGACTCCGGCTGCCGCCGCCAGGGCCGCCGCCGGTAGGGCCAGTGCAAGCGCCAGCCAGCCGATAACGCCGGGTGGTCCGGGACGTCCGAAGACGAGGACCGCAGTCGGAGCCAGCAGGAGGACCGCACCGGTCATCGCGGCGGGACCGGCGCCCAGCCGATGCGGCAGCCCGCGTACGCCGGTGGCGTGATCGTCGGCGAGATCGGGGACTGCGTTGACGAAGTGCGCCCCGGAGCCGAGTAAGGAGCCGCTCAGGACCAGCCAGTACGGGGCAGCCGGCACACTCTCGGCGGCAGCGACGACGAACGCTGGGAGCAGCCCGAAGGCAACCGCGTACGGAAGCACCGAGCCGATCGTCGACTTGAGCCAGAAGTTGTAGACCCAGCCGGCGGCAATCGCGGTGAGATGCAGGATGCCGGGCACCGTGCCGACGGACAGTGAGAGCGACACGCAGGCGACCGCGGCCAGCAGGGCTGCTGAGCCGACGACCCGGGCGGGGAGTGCCCCGGTGGCCAACGGCTTGTCCGTACGGCCGCTGCTGCGGTCCCGATGCCGGTCACGCCAGTCATTGCTCCAGCCGATGGACAGCTGTCCGGTGGCGATCGCAGCCGTCACGAGCAAGGATCGTGCGGCACCCAGACCGGCGAAAACGGCAAGCAGAAAACCGACAATCGTGACCCCGAGCGTCGGTCCCGGATGCGCGCAACGCAGCAGGTTTCCGGCGTACGAACGCGGCCCACCCACAGCCAGTGCCCTCCTGTCAAGCCCTGATTCAGCCCAAAACTGCCTTGTGACCTGCGAAAACGTCCCGAACGACCCGTCGGTGCGGTCGGCGCCTGCTGGTATCCTTAGTCCAGCGAAAGGGGTCCATCCACATGGGATTCACCGTCGGCGAGACCGTGGTCTACCCGCATCACGGCGCTGCACTGATCGAAGCTATCGAGACCCGTCTGATCAAGGGCGAGGAAAAGGCCTACCTGGTACTCAAGGTCGCCCAGGGCGACCTGACCGTTCGGGTACCTGCGGACAACGCCGAGGAGGTTGGCGTGCGTGACGTCGTGGGACAGGAGGGCCTGAACAAGGTCTTCGATGTCCTGCGTGCCCCGCACACCGAGGAGCCGACGAACTGGTCGCGCCGGTACAAGGCCAATCTCGAGAAGCTGGCCTCTGGCGATGTCAACAAGGTAGCCGAGGTCGTACGTGACCTCTGGCGCCGTGACAAGGATCGTGGTCTGTCGGCCGGGGAGAAGCGGATGCTGTCGAAGGCGCGCCAGATCCTGGTCAGCGAACTCGCCCTAGCCGAGGGCACGAACGAGGACAAGGCCGAGATCGTTCTCGACGAGGTCCTCGCTTCCTAGCTCGCGGCGCTCGCCCGACCGTCTTCCGGCACAGCCGATGACCACTTCCTGCTGGGGAGTGGTCGTTGCTGCCGGACGGGGAGAGCGCTTTGGTGGCGACCGACCCAAGGCCCTGGTCGACCTTGCAGGCCGCCCGCTGGTCGTGCATGCCGTCGCGGCGCTGCGCTCCGGTGGCTGCGCGGGCATTGTCGTCGCGGTTCCGGCTGATCTGAGCTCCGAAATGGCCAGGCTGTTGCCCGAGCCCGATGTCGTGGTGGTCGCCGGGGGGTCCTCCCGGCAGCGGTCGGTCGTCGCAGCCCTACAGGCCGTGCCGGTAGACGTCGATTGGGTGTTGATCCATGACGCCGCGCGGCCGTTGGTACCGGCCGACGTCGTCAAGGCGGTCCGCACCGGGTTGTCAGCAGGCACGCCGGCTGTGATTCCGGTCGTCCCGGTCGTGGACACCGTCAAGTCGGTGGATGCGCAGGGCCGGGTCACGGCGACCGTGGACCGCTCCGGTCTACGTCGCGCGCAGACGCCGCAGGGCTTCGCTCGCAACCTGCTCGGACGAGCCCTCGAGCACAGTGCCCGCCGCGGCGACGAGGTCACGGATGACGCGGCCGCCGTAGCCGCCTTGGGCATCCCGATCCTGACCGTTCCAGGCGACGAACGCGGTCTGAAGATCACCACACGGCACGACCTGATCGTCGCCGAAGCCCTGCTGGCCGCCGACTGACAGGATTCGCGGTTATGCGCATAACCGTCGGGAACCGGACTGAAAACTCGCGGTTGTGCG
>JALZDV010000387.1 GCA_030862345.1 Actinomycetota bacterium
GCAGGTTCAGCACGGCTGCGGGACACAATGGCGGTGGCAGACATCCTCGCGCGAGACGGCTGCGAGTAGACCGTCAGCACGTCGGATCTCTTGGAGAGGACCCAGTCCTGAGCAACCTCCCGCCGCCGGCTCCGCCGCCGGGGTACGGACAGTCCCCTAAGCGCAAGGGTGGCCGGCACTCCTCCGACGGACGCTCCGGGGACACCCAGATGATCCAGCTGCCGCCGACCACCTCGCGTCCGGCGGCTCTCGGGGAGGGTGCTGCCGGCCAGGTAACCGCCCCCGTGCCGCCGCCGCAGCCCGCCCCTGCCCCAGCTGCTTCGCCAGGGCGCCCGGTCGCTCCGTCACCGACCCCAGGGCCTGCATCCAGGCGAAAGTTCAGCCTGTTCAGGGCAAGGTCCGGGGGGCTGGCCGAGCAGGCGAGCCGTGACCGCGACCGACTGAGAACTCCGAGTCGAGGTCCGCGCCGAATCGCCGTGGTCGGGCTCAAGGGCGGGGTCGGCAAGACGACCCTGTCCGTCCTGCTGGCCGGGATCTACTCCCAGGCTCGGCGCGAACCGGTGCTTCTGCTCGATGCCGACCCCACGTTCGGTTCGTTACTCCTGCGCAGTGGCCTCGCCCCTACCCACAGCGCACGAGACCTGGCCGGGCGCGGCGATCCCGGTGACCTCGCCATTCTGTTGCCCTACCTGGCTCAGTCCGCGCACGGCACCTGGGTCCTGCCCAGTGGGCTCGATCCAGGGGAAAGCGCCCGGTTCGACGAAGCCACGTATGCGGCGACCATGGATGTCGTACACCGGTACTTCCCGGTCATGGTCATCGACTGCGGTGCCGGTCTCAGCGGAGGCTTGATGAACCAGCTACTGGGAAGTACCCACACCCTGGTCTTTGCCACCTCTGCCAGTGTCGACGGGCTGACCGCCACCTACGCCGGCTTGCGGTGGATCGCCGATCGCGGCTTCGGGGCACTGGTGGCCAACAGCCTGATAGCCGTCATGGCCGTGCCCAGAAAGGGAGCACCGGTGGATATGGAGGCTGCGGCTCGACGCTTTGATGGCCTGTGCCGCGGGCTGCTGAGCATCCCCGACGATCCGCACCTGCGGGCCGGAGCCCGCATCGACCACAGCGAGTTGTCCGAGCCGACCCGTGGCGCACTCATGCACCTCGCCGCTGAGGTGCTCGAGGCCGCCCAGCGGGTGTGACGTGCATCCGGCCTACCCGGTCGCCGCCCCGATTCGACTCAGGGGCACCCTGCGACGTACCTATCGTCACAAACTTCCCCTCTCGGCGGCGGCCGGCGGATCGTGCTCGGCCATGAGGGGAAGAATGCTACGTACCTAACGTTGCAGGGGTCCCCTGAGTCGGACGGGGCGGTACGGCGTCGACGCCGGCTTCCTTGCGCTGCTGGGCGGTGATCGGTGCCGGCGCGCCGGTCAACGGGTCGTACCCGCCGCCGGACTTGGGGAAGGCGATCACCTCGCGGATCGAGTCCTCCCCCGCAAGGAGGGCACACACCCGGTCCCAGCCGATGGCGATCCCGCCGTGCGGCGGGGCCCCGTAGGCGAAGGCGTCGAGCAGAAAGCCGAACTTCTCCTGCGCCTCCGCGGCGGGCAGGCCCATGATCGCGAACACCCGTTCCTGGACGTCACGGCGGTGGATCCGGATCGACCCACCGCCGATCTCGTTGCCGTTGCAGACGATGTCGTACGCGTAGGCCAGTGCGTGCTCGGGATCGGTGTCGAAGGTGTCCAGGAATTCTGGCTTCGGTGCGGTGAACGCGTGGTGCACTGCGGTCCAAGCACCGCCGCCAACGGCGACGTCACCAGCAGCGCGAGCCCGGGCCGAGGGCTCGAACAGCGGCGCGTCGACCACCCAGACGAAGGACCACGCAGACTTCTCGATCAGGTCACCGCGACGGCCGATCTCCAGCCGGACCGCACCGAGCAGGGATCGCGCCGGCGAGGCTTCGCCTGCGGCAAAGAAGATGCAGTCCCCCGGCACTGCACCGACCTGAGCGGCCAGCCCCGAGCGTTCGGAGTCGGACAAGTTCTTGGCCACCGGCCCGGTCAGTTTCCCGTCGGCGCCGATCAGCACATAGGCCAGGCCCTGGTGACCGCGCTGGCGGGCGAAATCCTGCCAGGCGTCCAGGGTGCGCCGCGGCTGGTCGGCCCCACCGAGCATCACGACGGCTCCGACGTAGGGCGCCTGGAAGACCCGGAAGATGGTGTCGCTGAAGTACGCGGTGCAGTCGGTGAGTTCGACCCCGAAACGCAGGTCGGGTTTGTCCGTGCCGTACCGCGACATCGCCTCGGCATAGCTGATCCGCGGGATGGGCGTGCGGATCGGGTGGTCGATAAGCGACCACAAGGCAGCGAGGACCTCCTCAGTCAGCGCGATCACGTCGTCCTGATCGACGAAGCTCATCTCGACATCGAGTTGAGTGAACTCGGGCTGCCGGTCGGCCCGGAAGTCCTCGTCGCGGTAGCAGCGGGCGATCTGGTAGTACCGCTCCATCCCGGCCACCATGAGCAGCTGCTTGAACAGCTGTGGGGACTGCGGCAGCGCGTACCAGGACCCGGGAGCCAACCGGGCTGGGACCACGAAGTCGCGGGCACCCTCGGGAGTAGAACGGGTCAGCGTCGGCGTCTCGATCTCCACGAACCCGTGGCGGTGCAGCACCTCACGAGCGGTCCGGTTCACCGCGCTGCGCAGCCGCAGCGCCGCACCGGGACCGCTTCGCCGTAGATCGAGATAGCGATACCGAAGACGCGCTTCCTCCCCGACCTCGACGTGATCATCGATCTGGAACGGCAGGACCGCCGACTCCGACAGCACCTCCACCTCCGCGGCGATGACCTCGATCTCGCCGGTTGGCAACGCCGGGTTCTCGTTACCGGTTGGTCGTCTCGCGACCTCGCCCACGACGGACAGGCAGTACTCGTTGCGAAGTTCGTGCGCGACGGCCTCGTCCCGTACGACGACCTGCACCACTCCCGAGGCATCGCGCAGGTCAAGGAAGGCGACTCCACCGTGATCACGGCGTCGGCCGATCCAACCGGCAAGGGTCACCGTCTGTCCCGTGTCGGAGCCGCGCAGGTCGCCACCATGGTGCGTGCGAATCACAGAACTTCCTCTACTCGGTGGTCTTGATGTTCGGTTTGATCTGCGGGGTCAGATCCACCTCGGGTGGCAACCAGGAGTTCGGGTCAGCCCGAACCTGCTCGCCGCTACGAATGTCTTTCACCTCGTGCCCATCCTCCGGCCCGGCGACCGGAAACCAGACGTAGGGGATGCCGCGCCGCTCCGCCAATCGGATCTGCTTGCCATACTTGTCCGCCGAAGCTGCGACCTCTGTGGCGATGCCGCGCGACCGAAGCGCTTGCGCGACAGCGGTACTCGCGTCTCGCGAAGCCTCGTCCGGCAACGCCACGAATACAGCGGATGGGACACTCCGCTCGGGCCTCAGCGTCCCGTCGGCGAACAGTGGGACCAGCAGCCGCGAGAGCCCCAGGGAGATGCCCACGCCCGGATAGGTGATACGCCCGTCGCTGGCCAGCGAGTCGTAGCGCCCGCCGGAGCAGATCGAGCCCAGTGCTTCGTAGCCGGTCAGCCGGGTCTCGAAGACCGTGCCGGTGTAGTAGTCCAAGCCGCGGGCGATGCGTAGCGCAACCTCGACGGTGATCCGCTCGGACTGAACGTCCTGGCAGCCCTCGAGAACGCCAGCCAATTCGTCCAACCCTTGATCGAGCAGCTCGTGCCGGACGTCGTGCTTGGTGGCAAGTCCGCGGACGCGGTCCACGAAGTCGTTGGTCGGGCTCTCGATTCTCGCTAGTTCGAGGAATGCTTCGGCCTGCTCATTCGACAGGGATGTCAACAGCAGCTCAGTCACGGCTCTGGGCGGCAGCTTGTCCAGCTTGTCGATGGCTTGCATCGCCGCAGGCGGGTCCTGCGCGCCGATTCCGAGCAGGAAGCCCT
This sequence comes from Actinomycetota bacterium, assembly GCA_030862345.1. Taxonomy (GTDB): domain Bacteria; phylum Actinomycetota; class Actinomycetes; order Mycobacteriales; family Geodermatophilaceae; genus JACCQS01. The sequence goes on from JALZDV010000387.1 coordinate 3,976, forward strand.
GCAG
>JALZDV010000088.1 GCA_030862345.1 Actinomycetota bacterium
CCAGCAGTTCCCGGCCACCGGTCCTGGCTACTAGGCCTTGCTGTCGTAGGATGCGTCGCCACGGCCAAACCCATGCCATCGGCGTGGAGAGCACCGGATCCTTCGGCGCGGCCCCTGACCCAGTCGCTGACCAAGTCTGGTGAGCAGGTCATCGAGGTGGGGAATCGCGGCCTCGCGGCCTAGGTGAGTGAGTACGGACGAGTTGTTCCAGGACGTGCCTTGTCGCGCCGACGGCCTCCTCGCCCACGGCTGCCTGCAGGCTCGCTTCGGTCTCGGCCCAGAGCCGGGTTCCCGCCGAGATGCAGGCCCATCCCCGATCGGTCAGTTGGACGAGGCGGGCGCGCCGATCCTCAGGTGTGTGTGTACGCACGACATAGCCGCCGGCTTCGAGTTGGTCGACCAGCACCTTCGCCGACTGCTTGGTCATGCCCAGATGCGCAGCGATCTCGACGCCGGTGGCTCCGCCGCGGACCGCGAGCAACGAGAACGTATAACCGTGCACGGAACGGATGCCCGGGAAGCCGGCTGCGGCCAGTCCATGCAGCACAGCCTCGTTGACCACTCGGCTGGCCAGGCCGAGCAGTGCCGGCAGCGGAAGCCTCGGACCCGTATTCAGATCGGCTACACCGGCTGGTGCGTCAGGTGCCCTCAGATCGACCACGGCTGAGTGATCATTTTGTCCCCCAGGGTTGCCCGGAAGCCCGCCGAGGTGATCGCGGTGGCGTGGACGGGCTCGGCGGTTGGGTTGCGGAGCACGAAGGACGTGTCTGCCGGCACGATAACCGCGTCGCCCGGCCCCGCCTGGATCTCCGTTTCGGCGATCCTCGCGCTGATCCGCCCGCTGTGGATGACCAAGACCTCCTCACAATCCAGGGTGTGGGAGTCGCCGGACATGCCGGGGGCAAGTTCCAAGGCCCAAATGGCGAACTGAGTGAAGCCACGCGATGGGACGGCCAATGACCGGAACACCGCATCGCCCAAGGTGAATTCCGGGGCTTCCGAGAGGGTGGCGAGTGGCACGAGTGCTCCCTTTACCTAGTAGTCAGTTTATCTAACCAGACAGTAAGCCAAACTGACTGGCGATTGCAAGTGAAGGACCGTCTATCACGGGAGGGCATCCAGCATCCGTCCCCCACGCGGTGCCTCAAGGTGCGCTTCGCAATGCCCGCCAGTGGGACTGGCCCGCAGCACCGCGTGCTAAACCAGCTATCCAGCCGAAGCTATTCAATGTGTGTATAGTCCGCGGCATGTCGACCTCATCGACTTTGCTCGCGCTGCTTGAGCAGGAGCCCGGCTACGGGTACACCCTGAAACAGCGTTACGACGAGTACTTCGGTCAGGCGCGTCAGATCCCGTTCGGTCAGGTGTACGCGGCCTTGTCGAGCTTCGAACGGAACGGCTACGCCGAGATCGCCGGCATCGACTCCGGCGCGGGACCTAAGCGCACGCGCTACCGGATAACCACCGACGGCAGCACGGAGGTGGAACGCTGGATCACGTCTCCAGAACCGAGCACGTCGTACACCTCCAGCACGTTGTTCGCGAAGATCTCGATTGCGCTGATGTCGGGCCGATCCGCGCACGACGTGCTCGCGGCGCAGCGGGGGGTGCACCTGCAGCGGATGCGCGCCCTCACCAAGCGTCGGCCAGCCGCCGACACCGCGGAACTCCTCGCGATCACTTTTGAGCTGAACCATCTCGACGCAGACCTGAAGTGGATCGAGGAAGCGGGAAGTCGGCTGGCCGACCTGCGGCGGCAGGTGCGCGATGCTTGAGCAGGCCCCGGTTCTTCAGGCATGCAACCTCTGGCTTTCCTACGGCGACACGCAAGCGCTGGCGGGTGTCGATCTTTCCCTTGTCGCGGGTGAGTCTCTGGCGCTGATGGGTCCCTCAGGCTCGGGGAAGTCATCGCTGCTGCACTGCCTCGCCGGTGTCCTCAAACCTGATTCGGGGGAGGTCTGGGCCTTCGGCCGGCGCATCGACGCCCTCAGTGAGGCCGCGCGCAGCGCCCTGCGGTTGGAGCGGCTGGGCATGGTGTTCCAGTTCGCCAACCTGGTCTCCGAGCTGACCCTGCTCGAAAACGTGATGTTGCCACTTCAACTGCTCGGTGCCTCGTCGAAGGAAGCCAGCACCCGGGCGCACGAACTGCTGGAGTTGCTGGAGGTGGACCAGGTTTCCGGTCGCCGCGCGGGAGCGGTCTCCGGTGGCCAGGCGCAGCGTGCCGCAGTGGCGCGTGCACTCGTGCACCGACCCGCCGTCGTCTTCGCAGACGAGCCCACCGGCGCGTTGGACAGTGTCAACGCAGACAAGGTGCTCGATGCGTTGTTGGCGCTCGCCGAACACGCCGGTTCGACAGTTGTGCTCGTCACCCACGAGAACAGGGTGGCCGCACATTGTCAGCGGCTGGTGACCATGCTGGACGGCCGCATCACCGAAAAGGAATCGACACGGTGACAGCGACGATCCGGTTGGGCCTGCGTCTAGCCGGGATCTCCGCCAGTTCAAGCGCCGGATCAGCGCGCGTTCGTTCACTCATGGTGGCATTTACGTCCGCGATCGGCTCATTTCTACTGCTGGTGGTCGGCGCAATCACCCGCTCTGAGATTCTGCAGCGGCCCGCAGCCCTCGAGCCCGGAGTACGGATCCTGCTGCTCGCGGTCGTGACTGCTATCGGCGTGCCCGTGCTGACCCTCGCCGCCACGTCTGGCCGGTTGTCCGCGGCCGTGCGCGACCGGCGTCTGGCCAACCTCCGGCTACTCGGACTTTCCCCCCTGCGCACCCGCGTGGTGGCCGCCGTCGAGACCGGGGTCGCGGCCGTGCTGGGCTCTGTCATCGGCTCTGCCGCATTCGTCCTGACCCGTCCGCTGGTGGCGCGACTCCACCCCGCCGGTCGGACCTGGCCCCTGGACACGCTCTGGCCCGCCTGGTGGGCGGCGGCTCTGGCTGTCGTAATAGTTCCCCTGGCGGTCGTGGCAGTTTGCGTGCTCCCCCACCGGGCAGCCGGTCGACTTGCCCTGTCCGAAGCACGTCGCTCAGAGTCCCACCGGCCGAACCCGCTGCGTCTGCTTCCGCTGGCGGTGGGCGTGGCACTGGCCGGGTTCGTGATCTCGCAATCGGAGAACCAGTACGCGCGCGAGTCGGGTTCGAACGCTTGGCTGTCGTGGCACATGCTGGGCGCCATCGCACTTCTTGGCATCGGGACGCTGCTCGCCGTACCCGTGTTCGTGCGGCTCGTGGCCGACATGCTCGCAAGCCGCTCCGGTCGCCCCACTCTGCTGATCGCGGGGCGCAGGCTGCAGGACCAACCCGCTGCCACGACACGAGTCGTCGCGGGACTGCTGATCGGGCTGTTCGTCGTCACCGGCGCCAGGGCAGTCCTGGTTGCGTTCGAGAACACCCCGCAGTACCAGTCATCGGTGCTCGCCGAGACCACCGGTCAAGTCGCCACGGTCTACGCAACGGTGGATCGGGCCGCCGTGGTCCAGCGGCGCCTGGAAAGTAATCCCGATGTACTGGACACCGCAGCGTTCCCCATGCTCGTCACTGCCTGCGAAGGCGCCGAAGACTTCTGCGGAAGCGCCGTGGTCGCCACGTGCCGTGAGTTCGAGGCGTTCTCCCCCGCGGCTCAGGGCTGCCGCGACGGCGAGCCGATGTGGATC
>JALZDV010000005.1 GCA_030862345.1 Actinomycetota bacterium
ACCTGGGGATCCCAGGTCGGCGCATAATCGTGGCGTCGGACCTGACCTCGTACCCAGGAGGAGTGCAGCGATGACCGAGACCCTCGAGCGACCCGCCGCCGAGACGGCCGCCCGCGCCCCTGACAGCCCGGCGGCCCGCGTCCAAGCCTGGCTGTCCGACTTCGAGAGCGCCCTGACCGCCGGAAACGCCGAAGCCGCAGCCTCCATGTTCGATGCCGAGAGCTACTGGCGCGATCTGGTCGCGTTCACCTGGAACATCACGACCGTTGAAGGCCCCGAGGGCGTAGGGGGCCTGCTCGCCGCCACTCTGCAGCAGATCGGGCCGTACGGTTTCGCGGCCGCCGAGGAGCCAACCGGTACGCCAGAGTTGACCGAGGCCTGGATCGAGTTCGAGACCGCCGTCGGACGCGGTCGAGGCCACCTCCGGCTCAAGGGCGACAAAGCCTGGACCCTGCTGACCACCCTGGACGAACTCAAGGGCCACGAGGAACCGCAGAGCGATCGCCGGCCGATGGGCGCCGAGCACGGCGCGGACAAGAACCGCAAGACCTGGCTGGAGAAGCGCCAGCGGGAGGCCGCCGAACTCGGCCACAGCACCCAACCGTACGTCGTGATCGTCGGCGGCGGTCAGGGCGGAATCGCTTTGGGCGCCAGGCTGCGGCAGCTCGACGTACCGACCATCATCGTCGAGCGCAACGAGCGGCCCGGAGACTCCTGGCGCAAGCGGTACAAGTCGCTGTGCCTACACGACCCGGTCTGGTACGACCACATGCCCTACATCGACTTCCCCAAGAACTGGCCGGTGTTCTCGCCGAAGGACAAGATCGGCGACTGGCTGGAGATGTACACCAAGGTCATGGAGCTCAACTACTGGAGCTCCACCGAGTGCAAGAGCGCGAGGTACGACGAGGAAGCCGGCGAGTGGATCGTCTTTGTTGAGCGCGACGGCGCAGACCTCACCTTGCGGCCAAAGCAATTGGTGATGGCCACTGGGATGTCCGGCAAGCCGAACGTGCCCTCGATCCCCGGAATGGACGAGTTCAAGGGCGATCAGCACCACTCCGCCCAGCACCCCGGCCCGGATGCCTATGCCGGCAAGAGGACCGTCGTCATCGGCTCGAACAACTCCGCCCACGACATCTGCGCCGCGCTCTGGGAGGCCGGCGCGGACGTCACCATGGTGCAGCGTTCGTCGACCCACATCGTCCGATCGGACTCGCTGATGGATCTGGGCCTGGGCGACCTGTACTCCGAGCGCGCGGTCGCCTCCGGGGTGACCACCAACAAGGCGGACATGATCTTCGCGTCCCTGCCGTACCGGATCCTGCACGAGTTCCAGATCCCGGTGTACAACGCCATCCGGGAGCGGGACGCAGACTTCTACGAGCGCCTTGAGGCGGCCGGTTTCCAGCTGGATTACGGAGACGACGACTCCGGGTTGTTCATGAAGTACCTGCGTCGAGGCTCCGGGTACTACATCGATGTCGGCGCGTCGGACTTGGTCGCCAACGGGGATATCAAGCTTGCGCGTGGCACCGTCGAGAAGCTGACCGCTGATTCCGTCGTATTGACCGACGGCACGCAGCTACCCGCCGACCTGGTCGTCTACGCCACCGGGTACGGCTCGATGAACGGCTGGGCCGCGGACCTGATCTCGCAGGAGGTCGCCGACAAGGTGGGCAAGGTCTGGGGTCTGGGTTCGGACACGACAAAGGATCCCGGGCCGTGGGAGGGCGAACAGCGCAACATGTGGAAGCCGACCCAGCAGGAGGGGCTGTGGTTCCACGGCGGGAACCTGCATCAGTCCCGGCACTATTCGCAGTATCTGGCCCTGCAGCTCAAGGCACGCCAGGTTGGCATACCGACGCCGGTCTACGGGCTGCAGGAGGTGCACCACCTCAGCTGAGCCGAACTGTGCTCGCCTGGGTGCGGGATCATGGCGGGATGCTCTTCCACATCTGCACCGCCGAGGAATGGCAACGGGCCCGGATAGCCGGCGTCTATGTTGCCGCGGCGCTGTCGCAGGACGGATTCGTGCACTGCTCTGACCCGGGCACCGTGCATTTGCCGGCCAATCAGCTGTACGCCGGGCGCCGGGATCTGGTGCTGCTGCAGATCGATCCGGCGCGGCTTGCCGTACCGGTCAAGTGGGAGCCCGGCGTCGTCGAGGATCCGGCCGGGCCGTGGTTCCCGCACATCTACGGGGAGATCCACCTCGACGCCGTCGTCGCGGTGCTTGCGTTCGTGCCCAATGGCGGTGGTGGATTCGCACCCGTACAACCCGACCTGGCGCCTCCCGCCGCACGCTAACGCGGAACGAGCACGCCAACGCTCGTGCGGTCAGGGACCGGGTGCGGCCGCGTAGATGTCCGCGTAGGCGAGTACGTCGGCAACGTAGCTGGCGGAGTTGTTGTAGCGCGTGATCGCCAGGGTCAACTGGGCCCGGTCAGTGAGATCGGCCGGCGCATCTCCGCACAAGTAGGCCGCGGCGCCCAGCGCGGAGTCGAAGATGTTGTGCGGGTCGCTCGTACCGTCGTCATTTCCGTCCCGTCCCCACCGGCCCCAGGTCTCCGGGAGGAACTGCAGGGGCCCGACGGCCCGGTCGTACTCCAGGTCCCCGTCCAGCGAGCCGCCGTCGGTGTCCGGGACCGGAGTGAGGTTGCCGCCCACTCCGGATCCGTCGAGCCGGGGTCCGACGATCGGTGGACGGATGTCGCCGTTGGCCGCGATCGCGCGATCGGCTGCATGGCCGGATTCGACCGCGCCGACGGCGGCCAGGATCGACCAGTTGATCCCGGCGCAGCCCGGTGACATCTCGACAACACGGGTCGCTGCGTTCAGGTAGGCAGTCATGACCGGTGGCGGCACGGCTGGTGCCGCGGAGTACGTGTCCCGGTCGGCCTGGTCCCAGCCGAATGCCAGCACCCTGACGGTGAGGGCCGCGAGGACGACAAGGACCGCAGCCACAAGCAACACGCTCAGCCGCCTGGTCACTGCCACCACTGTACGAGCGCTCCGTTCCCTCCCGTCCAGATCGCCGTTCGGCGGATGAGCGGGCGCGATTCATCTCAGGTCAGCGCAGGAGGTCCGGGAACGGGTTGTGCCCGGTCGTCCACTTGTGCACTCGCACGGCCTTGCCGATCTCGATCCGCGGCACTTGGCCGACCCCGAGCACTCGGACCGCACAGCTGACACCCAACCGCTCCTTCAACGCCCCCGAGATCGCCGCGCCCAGCCCATCCACGGCCTCGCTGCCCAACCCGTCGGTGGCCGGTTCGGCCAGCACGAGCACCGACGGCATCTCGGCGCGCTGGTCGATGACGATGGCGTACGCCGTCCCGACACTCTCGTCGCCCAGCAGCACAGCCTCGATCTCGGACGGATAGACGTTCACTCCGCGGATGACGATCATGTCGTCGCGACGGCCCAGGATCCGGGACATTCGCACCAGGGTGCGGCCAGTCCCATCCGGCTCGCGGTAGAGCGCAGCGAGATCGCCAGTCCGGTAGCGCAGGACCGGCAGCGCCTCCTTGGTGAGGGTCGTGAAGACCAACTCGCCGACCTCTCCGTCGGCCACCTCGCGACCGGTCTCCGGATCGATGCACTCGACGTAGAAGTGGTCCTCGTTCACGTACAGCCGGTGATCGGATTCCGCTGTCTCGAACGCAACTCCGGGGCCAACGACCTCGCACAACCCGTAGATGTCCAGCGCGAGGAGACCCAGTCGAGCTGAGAGCTGGGTCCGCATCGACTCACTCCACGGCTCCGCCCCGAAGATCCCCGCCCGGAGCGGATTCTCCTCCGGTGCAACGCCTCTAGCGGCCAGCGCGTCCGCGATGGTTGCCGCGTACGACGGAGTGCAGACGAGGATTTCAGGTTCGAGGTCCATGATCAGCTGGACTTGGCGGGCGGTCTGCCCTCCGGAGATCGGTATGACATTGGCGCCCAATGCTTCTGCGCCGCCGTGCAGTCCCAGCCCGCCGGTGAACAGCCCGTACCCGTACCCGTTGTGCACCATCGTTCCCGGTCTGGCACCGGCACCGGCCAGCACGCGTGCGTTGACTTCTCGGAAGATGTCGAGATCGTTCTCGGTGTAGGCCACGATCGTCGGGCGTCCGCTCGTACCGCTCGTGGCATGAATCCGGCGCAACTCCGAACGCGGCACGGCAACCGCCTTGAGCGGGTACTGATCCCAGAGGTCCGGCTTGCTGATCGTGGGAATCGAGCTGAGGGAGTCGATGGTCAGATCCGGGTCCACGTCGGCCAGTTGCCGTCCGTAGAAGTCGTTGACGTCCTGCAACCGCCGCACCTGTGCGCGCAGCCGTTCGGTCTGTTGAGCGCGGCGTTGCTCGACCGGCATCGATTCGGCGTCAGGATCGAACATCAGCGAGCCTCCGTGAGAGCAGCCGGTCGAGTAACCATCGAGATCCCTCTCGTGCTCGCCCGGGGGGTCAGACCATGCATGACTAGGGACACAACAGCTTCCGGGATCACGCTCACGTCCATTCCCCGCTCGGGCTGGTACCACTCGCTGATCGAGTTCACCAGACCGAAGATCAACCTCGTCGTCAGCGACGGGTCCAGTCCTCGGGTGACCGATCCATCGTCCAACGCCCTGCTGACCAGTTCGACCACCCGCGCATCAAACTCCCGACGGCGTTGCATCGCATCACGTTCGACGCGCGAGTTTCCTCGCACGCGCAGCAGCAGCGTGACGTATGGCAGTTCGCGGATCAGCGTCTCGACCGATCTACGCACCACCGTCGCCAACTGGTCCAACGGGCTCTCCTGCGGGTCGAGGTCGTCCAGGGTGCTGAACAGCGAGTCCAGCGCCCGGCTCAAGGCCCGTTGCAGGAGGTCCTCCTTGCCCGCCACGTGGTGATAGATCGAGGACTTACCGATCCCGGCAGCGGCCGACAGATGTTCCATCGTCGTACCGTCGTACCCGCGGGTGTTGAACACCCGCACGGCGACGGCCAACAGCGACTCCGTGTCGTACGGGCGCCGCTGCCCGGCCGGTGCCTTGGTACGGCGCGGCGCGGTCATTCGAGTCACAGTAGACCGAACGAACGTTCGGGTGGGACCCATCTGCAGGGCGCGCGCGCTGACCTCAGCTGCGTCCCGGCAAGCCGAGGAGGTCCGCTGTAATGCCGACTGAGTAGTCGAAGAACGGCTCGGTTGGATCGACGCTGCCGACGAAATGGCCGTACAGCTCGAGGCTGATCGTGCCCAGCAGCTGGCTGAATCCGTACAACAGCAGGGCCAGTACATCCTCGGGCACGTCAGCGGCAAACTCCGCGGTCACCGTGCGCAACTGGGCCTCGAGACGCGCAGTCAGCGGCGGTCGCTCGAACCGTGCGGAGACCAGAGCTCCCCCGGCGAGCGCGTCCCGTACGACATCGAGGAACAACAGCATGACCCGAGCTGCCGGTTCGACCGTCTCCTTCGGTGCCAGGTACCCGGGCACCGGTGAGCCGTAGATCAGCGCGTACTCATGCCGGTGCGCGATCGCCCACCGGCGCACCGCACGACAGGTCACCAGCCAGCGTCGGCGATAGTCGTCTCGCCCGACCTGGGTTTGAGCGGCTGATCCGGCGTCGGCAAGGGCGGTATAGGCCTCGAGGATGAGGGCGGTGAGGAGTTCGTCGCGGCTCGGGAAGTAGCGGTAGACCGCCGAGGAGACCATCCCGAGCTCCCGCGCCACGGCCCGTACAGACAGACCCGCGGCCCCGTGCTCGGCAAGCTGGCGCCGAGCAGCGTGCGTTATCTCACCGAGGAGTTCGGCACGGGCTCGGGCCCGGGCCGTGCGAATGGCCGCCATGGCCCAAGGATGACAGATAATGTGACCGGTACTCACAAATGAGAGCACTGCTCTTGCAATTTCCTAACCCGAAGTGGCATGCTGAAGAACATCCGAGAGCAGTGCTCTCACAATGGAGGTAGACCAGATGACCAACGGACCGGCCACGGTCAACGGCACGACCGCCCACTACCAGCAGCCCGGCTGGATCACCCGTAATGTGCTCAACCGGCTCGTTGCCCGGCTGACCCGGATGGGAGTCAGCGTTGCCGGGTCGCGTGTCCTGCGGGTCCGTGGGCGAAAGAGCGGCCGACTCCGCTCCAACCCGGTGAACGTCCTGACCCTGGACGGCGAGCGCTACCTCGTCGCACCGCGCGGACTGACCGACTGGGTACGCAACCTGCGGATCGCAGGTGGCGGCGAGCTCGTCGTCGGCCGGAAGGTGGAGGCCTTCACCGCCACCGAACTCGTGACCGGCTCAGGCGACGGCGCAACCGAGGCACTGGTCAGCACTGTGCTGCGGGGTTACCTGCGCCGGTGGAAGTGGGAAGTTGGCCAATTCTTCGACGGCGTAGGACCCGACTCGACCGACGACGAGTTGCTCGCGATGGCGCCCAACCACCCGATCTTCCGGATAGTGCCGGTGTCTCCATGAGGTGCCCGGCTCCGATCAGTCTGTTGCCGTGGCGGCTGGGCTGGCCGCACGGGCGTAGCGGGCCGGCGGTTCGCCGACGACTGAGGTGAACTCCCGGATCAAGTGCGCTTGATCGCTGTAGCCAAGCTCGACCGCCAGCTCCGCCCAGTCCACGGCCTCGCCGGATGCGGCGCGTCCGGCCACCTCGTGCAACCGGTAGCAGCGGATGACCCACTTCGGCCCGATTCCGACGTAGTCGGTAAACAGCCGCTGCAATCGCCGTACTCCGATCCCATGCCGTTGGGCGACGACATCGACGCGGGTGAGCGCCGGATCGCCGCGGATGTCGTCGACGATCTCGGCAACCCGGTCGACGACTGAATCGGACGGCGGGGTCAGCGGAGCAAGGACGTCGTCAGCCGTCGCGGCCGCCGCCGCCGCGGACGGCGCCGACATGACCCGGCGGCGCCACCGGTCGACATCGATGTCGAAGTGCTCCTGGATAGCCACCTCTCGATCGGTGAGCCTCGAGACCGGGCCGGGCAGGAAGGGGCGCAGGCCGCCGGGCCGGAACCGTACGCCGAGCACGCGTCCCTTGCCGCGCAGCGACTCCGCGAAGTCCGATCTCGTCCGGATGCCGGTGATTCTGGCAATGCGGGGCTCGATGGACAGGTGCACAGACGCGCTGGCCAATACCCGCTGGACGTGATCGGGACGGCCGGTCAGATCCCACTCGATCACCCAGTGGTAGTCCACGAAAGCGGTCAGCGCACCAGCCGGCGCGTGCCTGGTCAGCGAGAAGGCGCTCGCCCCGACGTGCGGACGCAGGATCGCCCGAGCGTTCTCGGTACCCGGCTCGCCGCTCAAAGCTTCAGGCTCCTAGCTGCTCGGCCCGCCAGCCCTCGCTATGCCGACGAGTGCTTCGACTTCGCCATCTCAGGGTACGGACGGGGCAGTTGGCCCTGTGTCCCGGCGTCTGCACCCGGGCACCGCGGTCAGCTGAGCGTGCCTACGATGCTGGGAAAGCCACAGTTGCCTTCGCGAGGAGTTCTGATCCATGACGGCCACCGCCACCCAGCCCTCGACCGAACCCCAGGTCCTGCGAGAGATCTTCGTCGGGGGCGCCTGGGTCCCCTCCACGAGCGAAGCGCTGATCGACGTGCACAACCCCTACACCGAGCAGGTCATCGCCCGAGTCCCAGCCGGTTCGGCCGAGGATGTGGATTCGGCTGTCTCGGCGGCTCGCGCGGCGTTCGAGTCCTGGTCACAGACCCCGGTCGGCGATCGCGCGGCGTACCTCACCCGGGCCGCTGACGTGCTGACCGAGCGGACCGACGAACTCGCCGCGGTGATCACCTCCGAGCTCGGTATGCCGCTGAAGATGTCGAAGCTGATCCAGCTGGGTACGCCGATCGGCACGTTGCGTACCTACGCCAAGCTGGCCGAGGACTTCGAGTGGGAGAGCGAGGTCGGCAACTCGCTGATCGTCCGCGAGCCGATCGGGGTGGTCGCCGCGATCACGCCGTGGAACTACCCGCTGCACCAGATCGTGGCCAAGGTGGCCCCCGCGCTGCTGGCCGGCAACACGATCGTGCTCAAGCCGAGCGAGGTCGCACCGCTGATCGCTTTCGAGTTCGCCCGGATCCTGGACGAGGTCGGCCTGCCGCCGGGTGTGTTCAACCTGATCAGCGGCGCCGGTCCAGAGATCGGCCAGGCGCTGGTCGGTCATCCGGACGTCGACATGGTCAGCTTCACCGGGTCCGGCCGCGCCGGTCGGGAGATCTCCGCGACGGCAGCGCAGACCGTCAAGCGGGTCGCACTCGAACTCGGCGGCAAGTCCGCCTCGGTGATCCTGGACGACCTGGACAACGAGGCGTTCGCCAAGGCCATCAAGTCCTCGATCGCCCAGTGCTTCACCAATGCCGGCCAACGCTGTACGGCCTTCAGCCGCATCCTGGTCCCCGGTGACCGCATGGACGAGGCGTTGACGGCCGCCGCCAAGGCCGCCGAGTCGCATGTCGCCGGCGACCCGATGACGGACGGAACCCGGTTGGGGCCGTTGGTATCCGAGGCGCAACGTGATCGGGTCCGCGGATTCCTGGATCGGGCGCTCGCGGACGGCGCCCGGGTCGTGACCGGCGGCCCGGACGCGCCGGAGGGTGTCGAGTCCGGGTACTTCGTCTCGCCCACCGTGCTGGCCGACGTCGACCTGGACTCCGAGATCGCCAGGGAGGAGGTCTTCGGACCGGTGACCGTCGTGCTGCCGTACTCGACCATCGACGAGGCGGTGCGGATCGCCAACGACACCCAGTACGGGCTGGCCGCGGGGGTGTACGGCGCGGACTCCGACGCCGCCGTGTCGGTGGCCAAGCGGCTGCGGGCCGGTCAGGTCGATGTCAACAACGGCCGGTGGAACTGGATGGCTCCGTTCGGTGGCTACAAGCAGTCCGGCAACGGCCGCGAGTTCGGGACCGCGGGGCTCGAGGAGTTCCTGGAGATCAAGGCGGTCCAGCGATGACGGTGTCCTTCTTCGCCCTCTATCGCAGGCCCGATGACGCGGACTCCTTCGACTCGCACTACTTCGGTACGCACGTGCCGATCGTCGCGGGGACGCCGGGCCTGCTGGAGAACCGGGTGCATCGGGTCAAGCGCACGCTGGTGGGCCAGCCGGAGTACTTCCTGGTCGCCGAGCTCGTCTTCGAAGATGCCGATTCGATGAAGGCGGCCTTCAAGTCCCCGGAATGGGCCGCGTCCGGCACGAACCTGCAGGAGTGGGGCGGCATGGACCTGGTCACGATGTTCACGACCGATGGCCCCGACGCCGCCGGCTGACCGTTTCCCAGGGTCGGCGGCTGCGCTCCTTAGCCCCCAGCCGAGTTGATCATCGGAGTATCGGCCGTTTCCTCGGCTGAAAGGCCAAACAACCCACTGAATTTCGATGATCAACGGCGGAAGTGTCGGTGGGCTGGCGGAGGATGGGGTGGTGCGGACGGTGCCGGCGGTGCCAGCGATGGCGACGGAGACGGTGGCGTTTGGCGCCGTACCGACTCCGGTCGGGGATGTGCTGGTCGCCGTCACCGAGGCCGGGGTCGTCGCCAGCCATTTCCGCGACTCGGCTGACGCCCGCGCCCGAATCGCTGCCCGGCTCGGGCTGCCGGTGGTGGACGACCTGCAGCGCACCGCTGCCGCCCGTACCGAAGTGGCGGCGTACTTCGCAGGTTCGTTGCGCGACTTCACCGTTGCGGTGGACTGGCGGCTGATGTCAACGGCTCAGCGGCTGGTGCTGGGGACCTTGTACGAGACCGTGCCCTTCGGTCAAGTGGTGACCTACGGCGAGCTGGCCCACCGATCGGGCTCGACAATTCCGGCGCGAGGCATCGGGGCGATCATGGGCAGTAACCCGATCCCGATCATCGTCCCCTGTCATCGCGTTGTGGGTGGAAGCGGACTCGGCGGGTTCAGTGGCGGGGACGGCGTCGAGTCCAAGCAGGCGCTGCTGGCACTGGAAGGACAGCTTCCCGCCGCCCTCTGGTAGCCGGCCGGCTGCGGTCGAGCAGGCCCAGGTGTCACAGCTGGCGACGCTGCCTCGTCGTAGGGGTGTCGGCCCGATCGGCGGGCCAGATCGGCGAGAAGGAGACAGCCATGGCCCGGATCCCGCTGGCCCTAGTGGACCGTTCGAAGCGCCCCTCCCTGCTGACCCGGCTCGCTCTGGCCTACAGCCGCATGGCCTACGGCGGCGATCTCGACAGCGCGCTGGCGATGAGTCATCACCCCGGCGTCTTCTGGCCCTGGGGGCTGATGGAGATGGTCGGTGAACGTCGCCGGAGCGTGCTTCCCGAGCATCTCGACGACCTGGTCGTCTTCGTCACCGCCGTACACCTCGGATGTTCCTGGTGCATCGACTTCGGTGCGTCGTTGTGGGAGCGCAAGTGTCTGGACCCGGCGATCCTGCGCGAGGCTTCGCACTGGCGTACGTCGGGCGCGTTCGACGACGACGAGAAAGCAGCCTTCGGGTACGCCGAGACCGTCAGCGGTGACCTGTCCAACGTCACCGACGAGATGGTGGCCGACCTGCGCGAGCGCTTCGGAGACGCCGGCGTGGTGGAGCTGACCTATCTGATCGCTCTGGAGAACATGCGGTCGCGGTTCAACACGAGCCTCGGCATGACCTCGCAGGGCTTCAGCTCCGGCGAGGCCTGCGTGATCCCGCTGCTGACGCGTGCGCAGACCGCCAGCTGAGGCGAAGGTGCCGGTTCGCTACACAACCGGCACCTATGCGGCCTCCAGCGGGGCGGTTGTTTAGCGAGCCGGCGGAGTTGGGGCGAGTCTCAGGTGAGGCGGGTGAGTTTGTCCGGAGCCAGCACGGCGTAGAGCCCAACGATCTGCCCAGCGCGCAGCCCGAAGGTGTAGACGCCAATCTTGGGATCCCGCGGACGGGAACTGTCCAGTCTGACCAGCAAGGCGGGGTCCCCGTTTACCAGGATCGGCTCCATGCTCGAGCCCGCTCCGTATTTCTTGGCCAGTCCGAGCAGGAAGCGGCCGACTTCCCCGGCACCCACGACCGGACGACGGGCCGCGCTCACCTCACCAGCACCGTCACTCAGCAGGACGACATCCGGCGCCAGCAACTCCGAGAGCCGCCCGACATCCCCGGCCACCAGTGCATCGGACAAATCGCCGAGAACCGACCAGGCCAGCTCGGCCGCCGCTCGCGGGGGTGGGTCGGCTTCGCTGAGTCGGCGCCGTCCACGGGAGCCATGTTGTCGGGCGGTGGCCACCGAGCAACCGATCACCTCGGCAACGTCGGCGAACTCCATCCCGAGCGCGTCGTGCAGCACCACCGCCAGGCGCTGCTCCGGACTGAGCTGGTCCAGCACGACCAGAAAGGCCATCCGCACCGATTCGTCCCGGACCAGGATCTCGAGCGGGTCGGTCTCGGTGTCGTTGGCACCGCCGCTGCCCAGACTGCCGCTGCCGCTGCCTCTGCTGCTGCCGCCGCCGGTCGCTGAAGCGGCGGTGACCAGGGGCTCGGGCAGCCAGGGGCCGACATAGGTCTCCCGCCGTACCCGCGCCGAGCGCAGGTGATCAAGCGACAGTCGACCGACGACCCGAGTGAGCCAGGCCCTGGGCTCGGTGATCTCCGCAGCGTGCCTCTCCCACCGCGGCCAGGCCTCGGCCACCAGATCCTCGGCATCCACCCAACTCCCGGTGAGCCGGTAGGAGACGCCGAGCAGGTAGCCACGCTGTTCGGCGAAGATCTCGGCCGCCCGCTGCGCATCCACGAGGCTCACCTTCCTCTATCCCGCTTGGGTGGGCATGCCGGAGCGCGCGATGACCGGCATCCCGCACACCCCTGACGAGATAGCCCGCGCTTGTGTGACCGAGATTCAGTCAGCACGCGGATGACGAGGCACCTGCATGGGCGAGGATGCAGGTCATGTATCCCAAAAGGGTGGTTGTTGTCGGTGGCGGCACGATGGGAGCCGGCATCGCGCAGGCATTCGCCGCGATCGGCTCGGTCGTCACGGTGCTCGAGGACAACCAGGAGTACGCCGCCGGCGCACGGGACCGGCTGAGCGCCGCGCTGACCAGGGCGCAGGAGCGCGGAAAGGTCGACTCAGCGCAAGCAGTGCTGGAACGGATTTCGGTTGGCACGGGGTCACCGCCCCACGACGCGGAGCTCTATATCGAGGCGGTCCCCGAGGATGTGGGCACCAAAACGGCCGTGCTGCATCGGCTCTCGGACACCAGCCCGGCCGATGCGGTGATCGCGACAAACACCTCGTCGTTGCCGGTCACCGAGCTGGCCAGGGTCGTGTCCAGCCCCGGACGGTTCCTCGGGATGCATTTCTTCAACCCTGTGCCGGCCAGTCTGCTCGTCGAACTGATCCGACACGACGCCACCACGGACCCGGTGATCGAGCGCGCGCAGGCCTGGATCGCCGGGCTGGGAAAGGAGTCGATCCTGGTCCGGGACACCCCGGGCTTTGCCACCAGCCGACTCGGCGTCGCTGTGGGCCTGGAGGCGATCCGGATGCTCGAGGAGGGCGTGGGCAGCGCGCAGGACATCGACACCGCCATGCGGCTGGGCTACCGCTGGCCGATGGGGCCGCTGCGGCTCACCGACCTGGTCGGCCTAGACGTACGGCTCGGGATCGCCGAACACCTCAGTGCAACCCTCGGTGAGCGGTTTCGCCCACCGCAACTTCTTCGCGACAAGGTGGCCGCCGGAGAACTCGGTGCGAAGTCCGGGAAGGGCTTCTTCGACTGGCCCGCCTAGGGCCCGGCCGACTGGGGATCGGACCGGCTAGCTGTCCGGCCCGCCCGTCCACCCCTCCGGCAGCGAGTCCGCGAGATATCCGTCGAGGTCGGGTTCGAACGGCGCGAGGATATGCCGTACCCAGGCGGCGCGCTCGTGTCCCAGGGCCGGCAGCTCCCAGACGCACCCGATCCAGGGCTTCTGCAGCGGAACGAAATGGGTCGGATCGGAGTCCGGGCAGTCCAGCACCGGCTGGCCGGCGGCGGCGGTCAGACAGTGGATGACGTTTCCCCAGACCCAGCTGTAGGCGTTGACGTAGGCCGCGCCGTCGCCGCCGCGGTGCAGGACGACGAAACTCACCGGCGGTGTCTCAGGATCCGACTCAGGCAGCAGGCTGGGCACTAGGGCGTAGGCAGCCTTCTCGATCTCGGGTTCGATCTCCGAGTGATCGTTGTTGACGTGATATCGCTTGATCCAGCGCTGCGCCAAGTTGATCGGCGGGGGTACCCGGAGGTATTTCTGCTGAAAGGTCATGCCGGGACGGTAGGACCGACCGCTGACAGTTCAGCGGACCTCGTTCTCATCGAGGTTCTCATCTGCATTCTCGTCGAGCAGAGCCAGATGGGCGGGCAGCTTCTCGATCTCCCCCTCGACGGTGCGCTTGGCCATCCTGAGGTAACTGGTCCGGGTCATCGCTGCGGCGACGCGGCTACGGAACACCGGAGTCACCTCGACGCTGATTGTGACCAACGTCGTGTCCGGACTCGCTGCGGCCATGTCGACACCCACTCGGACGGTCTCGCCGCCAGCCTGCAGGCGGGTGGCCACCGATCGCTGCGGCGCCCAGCCAACGATCTCCCCCGGCATTCCGCCCTCGACACCATCGCCGTCAGCCGGGGCATCGACCCGCCCGCGGAAGGCGCGGAAGGCCGTACCGATCCCGAGTTCGCCGCGACTGTCCACGATCGCGGAGACGTCGCACACCGAGCAGTACGGCAGCAGCGTGGCCATCGCCTGCCAGACATGCTCGACCGGATAGGCCACCTCACGGACCGCTGAAGCCCGCACCGTACGGACCGCCGACTCACCCATGACCCGCCGAGCCTAATCCGCGACGGCATGCCTGGCGGTGCACTGAACGTTATGCGCATAACGTGCGGGATCCGACCCGACTTCCGGGACGTTATGCGCATAACGGTCAAGGTCCGGGCGGCGGTCCACGCAGGCATCGGCCAGCGCTCTGAGGACCTCCGAGCAGCCGGCGTCGATGCGCAGGGTCGCGAACTCGTCGCCCCGAGTCGGTCCCCGATTGACGATCACCACCGGGACGTCGAGGCGCAGCCGAGCCCGGCGTACGAACCGCAGCCCGGACATGACGGTGAGCGAGGAACCGGCGACCAGCAGCACTTCGGCACTGTCGAGCAGGTCGAAGGCGGCCTCGACGCGTTCCCGGGGGACGTTTTCACCGAAGAACACGACGTCGGGCTTGAGCCGGCCACCGCAGGCCGTACACGGGGCGATCCGGAACCCGGCCACGTCGGCCAGCATCGCGTCGCCGTCCGGTGCGGTCTCGATCACGGATCCGACCCGCTCGACGAAACCCGGGTTGAGCGCAGCGAGCCGGTCCTGCAGGACGTGGCGTGGGGTACGGGCCCGGCAGTCAAGGCAGATGACCTCCGAGATCTGACCATGCAGGTCGATCACGTGCTGGGTTCCCCCCGCCTGATGCAGGCCGTCCACGTTCTGCGTGATGACCGCGCGCACCACGCCCTGGCGTTCCAGGTCCGCCATGGCCAGGTGCCCGTCGTTCGGAAGCGCGCGGGTCATTCGCGCGTACCCGACATGGCTGCGAGCCCAATACCGCTGTTGGGCCGCAGGGCCGGAGCAGAACTCGCTGATGGTCATCGGCGCACGGCGGGGCGAGCCCGGCCCGCGGTAGTCTGGAATGCCGGAGTCGGTGCTCATGCCGGCCCCGGTGAGCGCGACTGCGCTGCCCTGCTCGAGCAATGCCCGAAGCTGGTCCACGGCCCCAATCACTCATCCAGGCTAGGTTGCTCGCGGGTGGCATCCGGAGACTGTCGCGCCAGCGGTGCGGCTGAGGGGACCCCGTCCGGGAAATCCGCCTCGGTTTGATCCGCGACACTTCCCCTTGTTG
This sequence comes from Actinomycetota bacterium, assembly GCA_030862345.1. Classification (GTDB taxonomy): domain Bacteria; phylum Actinomycetota; class Actinomycetes; order Mycobacteriales; family Geodermatophilaceae; genus JACCQS01. Next base: position 14,849 of record JALZDV010000005.1, read on the forward strand.
ATCATCGGAATGTGAGCGGGTTGCGGCAGCATTTGGGGCTGAAAACCGGCTGTTTCCGATGATCAACTTTCTCAGCGGTGGTCAGCGTGGTACG
>JALZDV010000016.1 GCA_030862345.1 Actinomycetota bacterium
AAGGGGCGGTTGTGTAGCGAACCGGCGTTCTGCGGCCCCGGAAGGGGCGGTTGTGTAGCGAACCGGCGTTCTGCGGCCCGGGAGGGGCGGTTGTGTAGCGAACCGGCGTTCTGGCCGCGTCCTAGCCCTTTGGCGGGCTCGTCGCGGTGAACGCTGTGGCCGGAAAGGCGCCGGCAGCCTGGGCTCGACGGGTGAGACCCAGTCCGAGTTCGGTGAGCCGGGCGAGGTCGGCTCCGCCCAACGACTCGTACGGTCCCCGGGCCAACTCGTCGGTGCGCTCCTCAATTCGTTGCCGGACCCGCTCCCCGGCCTCGGTCAAGCCGCCCTTCTCGTCGAGCAGTCCACGCTCCTGCAGACCGGCGATCCCGGCCGCCCAGAGTTCCGCCGACCAGCCCCGCGTTGCCTGGGCGAATTCCGGGGTGAAGCCCCGGCCGGTTGCCGTGTGAGTGATCAGCGCGTCGAGGCCGGGCATACCGGCGTCGAGGAGTGCCGCCACGTGCCCATCACCGCGGAACTCACGCAGCAGCGTGACCGAGTGCCACAGCGAGACCAATGGCGGCGTCGGGTACTCGAGATCGGCGTGCGCGGCATATAGCGGGCGGCCCTGCGGCGTACACACTCCGGCGGCTCGCTTGGCCAGGTCAGCCGCCTCCTCCACCTCCGTCGACGCTGCGACCTCATCACCGAGCAAACGCCGTAATACCTTGTCCGCCAGTAGAAATCGAGCCCGGACGATTTCCTCCGGGCTAGCCAGGCTCCATGCTCGCGGGATGTGCCTGGCCACCAGGTCGGGGTTGAAGTTGTAGAAGGTGGCGACCACCACGCCGGGGCTGACCGCTCCCATGGGCGCGGCGCGGCTGGCGAAGTAGTTCATCCGTCCAGGGCGCAGGCCGCCCTCGCTGAACACCTCGTCTGCTTCAGGAGCGAAATAGATCAGCGAGTGCAGCGGGTCCAGGACGTTGTGGCAGCGGCGGGGCGGATCAGATGGCATGCCATCACCGTAGGGTGCCCGCCGCCGCAGCGGCCAGGTCGGCCGCGGCGCCGTCAGAGCGCCGGTTGGCTACCCAACCGGGATCTTTCGCGACATCCAGAGCGGCGGCGGGCGCTCATGCCGACTCGGCCGGCTCGGCGCTAGGCGAGGGTCGGCGGCCGTGGATGATCAGGAAGGGAGATGTTCCGGCCGCCGCCGCCGCCGGCCCCCAATCGGGGCTCGTAGTTCAGCACCTCCGGTCCCTGCCGGTAACGGGAGGCGATGTCCAAGGCCGGATCGGCCCCCTCGGTCATGGTCAGACACGGCACCCGGAAGGTACAGCTCGGGCAGTGCCGGAGCGAGGGCGTCGGGTAGGGCGGCAGGTCCGGGCGTAGCATCTCCAGCACCTCGGTGCCGATCTGATGCGCCGCAGCCGCGATCTCGGCTCGACTGCGTCGGATCCGAGTGCGCCGAATGGGTCCGGAGACTTCCTGATCCAACCGCTGCATCGTGTCCGACGGACCGCCCAGCCCGTCGGGGTGTTGGGTCTGCGGGAACAAGCGGCCGCCCCCGCTGGGCTCGTTCTGCGAGTAGCCACCACGGCCGGGCCGCCCGGTACGGGTCTCGGACGGCGCATGCCCGAGGTCGGTCGGCGGGGACCGGAGGATCTCGTTGTGAATGGTCCCGGCAACATCCATTCCGAGGTAGGTCTGTTCCCAGGCCCAGCAGGCGGCGATCGCGGCCTCGTCCAGAAGCAGGAGATCGGTGTCCTGCCATTGCGGCACGACGCTGTGCACCACGATCCAGTACTCATCCGCGGCATCCGCAGCCACCAGCGCCACCCGCTCGGTGTAGAGCACCCTTCGACCGTCCGGGGCCAACAGGCCGCGCTCGGGTTCCCGAATGTCGGGGACCAGGACCTCGACGTCGACCTCGATCTTGAGCGGCCCGAATGAGTCCAGGCTGGGAGCCCACGCGAAGTACCGTTCGAGCAACTCGGTTCCGACGTCGAGACCCTCCATCCGTTCAGGGGAGGGCGGAGCTGCGGCTATCGACCGCATGAAGGCCTTGCGGACCAGCGGCAGCACGATGGCGGTCTGCCAGTCCCACATGCCCGGGTAGTAGTAGACCGCCAGGGCGTCCCGGACAGCCGAATTCAGGTCAAGTGGGGCAGGATGAATGCTCTGCAGTCGCTGCCGGTGGACCGATCCGAAGTCCCACTGCCGGCGGCACCGCTTGTACGACGCCCGCTCCTGTGCCGAGACTCGATAGTCCACAACCCGCCCCGCTCAATGCGCGTGCGGCCACGGCTCGTCCAGCGGCCACCGGCATCGGTCATCGCCCCCGGCCATGGATTCCATCTCGGCCACCATGTCCTCGCAGAACGCGCGTAGTCGCACGGCGTCGTCCTGAGGCCAGGCGCCGGAGAAGTACATCCACACATCGGCACCGGCACTGGATGTGGGAGGCTCGGCTCCGGGAGTCACAAGTTCCCAGGAGTAATCAGGTCCGCGGCGTTCGACGTAGACGATGTCCTCGGGGGTAGGCGGGGCCTGCGCAAGCGAGGCGAACAGTTCGGCACGATCCATGGGCAACACCCCCGAACGTCAGGCTACTACCGGCGCCGCCCCCGCCGACCGATCTGTATTGTCACCGCGACCTAGCCTGAGCCGGGTGAGCCCTCCTTGCGATTCTGGCCAAGACCGCCGGAAGCGGTGCCGGGCGGCTGGCGAACGGAACCTCCGATGACCGTGCTCGAGTCCATGATCCTGATCATCGGCGGAATCCTGGCCGGGATCGCCGGTGCCGGCGCAGGTATGGCCTCGCTGGTCTCCTATCCGGTCCTGCTCGCGGCCGGACTGCCACCGTTGATCGCCAACGTCACCAACTCCGTCTCCCTGACGCTGTCCACCGCCGGCGCCGTTGCCGGCTCCCGGCTCGAACTGCGCGATCAGGGGCCACGCGTTCTTCGGTACGGGCTGCTCGCAGTGAGCGGAGGTGTGCTCGGGGCGGTGCTGCTGCTGACCACGCCTGAGGAGATCTTCGACTACCTGGTGCCGTGGTTGATCGGTCTGGCCGCAGTCGCGCTGCTCATGCGTTCACAGTTGCAGCGACTGCACGCCGATCGACTGCACGCCGGTCACCCGATGGTGACGGCAGGAATTGTGCTTGGCGCGGTATACAGCGGCTACTTCGGTGCCGGGGCCGGAGTCCTGGTTCTTGCCCTGCTCGCCGCGGTCATCCCGGACTCGATCGCGCGACTCAACGCGTTGAAGAACACCATCGTTGGTTCATCGAACACCGTGGCCGCCCTCGGCTTTGCGATGTTCGGGCCGGTTGCCTGGAGGTTCGTGTTGCCGCTGGCCGCCGGCTGCTTCCTCGGCGGACTCGTGGCGCCCTGGATCGTTCGGCGGATCCCGGACACCCCGCTGCGGATCGGCGTCGGAGTGCTCGGCCTGGGCCTGGCCATCAAACTCGGCATCGACGCCTACCGCTAGCCGAGTGCCCGCGGGCATGGGACGAAGTTCCGAACGGGCCTAGATGTCCCCCAACGGGTCCGGCTAGACCTCTGCCCGTACCCCCTTCCCGGCCCGGGCCGCGGAGCGCAGGAGATCGGCGAGCACGGTGCCGAGATCGAGTCCGGCGGCGGTCACCGACATCGGCAGCATGGAGGTGTCAGTCATGCCAGGGGAGACGTTCACCTCCAGGAAGTACACCTCACCGTCGGAGGCGACGATCGCATCGGTACGGGACAGTCCGGACAGGTCCAGGCTGCGGTGCACGGACAGCGCGACCTCGGCGACCCGGGCAGCGGCGGGCGCCTCGAGGCGGGCCGGCGTGAAGTACTCCGTCATCCCTGGTGTGTAGCGAGCTGCGTAATCGAAAATGCCCGACTGGGGGACGATCTCGACGGGCGGCAACGCGGTCGGCCCGTCCGGGCGGTCGATGACCGAGACGGCGACCTCGGTGCCGCGAATGAACTGTTCGATCAGCACGGTGTCTGCGTAGGCGAAGGCGCCGATCATGGCCTCCGGAAGTTCTTCCACCGTACTGACTTTGACCGTCCCCAGGGCCGAACCACCTTGAGCCGGCTTCAGCATCAACGGCAGGCCGAGGCGGGACAGGATCAGGTCGAGGACCGCGCCTGCCCCGAGCTCGCGATAGGTGGAGTGCGGCAGGGCGACCCAAACCGGGGTCGCGATGCCTGCTGTGACGACCCTTGCCTTGGCTCCCGGCTTGTCCCAGGCCAGGCGGCTGGCCGCCGAGCCGCTTCCGACGTACGGGATTCCGGCCAACTCCAGGACCGAGCGCAAGGAGCCGTCCTCACCGGAGGCTCCGTGCAGCGCGATAAACACCGCGTCGCAGGGCTGGGCAGCCAGGGTGGGCAGCAGGGTGGCGTCGGTGTCGAGGACGTCGACATCGAGCCCGGCGTGGCGCAACGCGGCGCTGATCCGTCGCCCGCTGCGCAACGACACGTCGCGTTCGAAGGTGAGCCCGCCGGCGAGCACCACAACGCGCATGGACTCCGGTGTCCGGGCTACCGGGGCAGCGGGGCCGCTCATGGCGCCTCTGCCGCCGGGGAACTCGGGTTGCGCGCTGGCCGGGTCGCCGCGCCCGCCTCGGCGCCCGTGCCACCGGCCCGTACGCGCGCAGCTTCGGCGCCGTGCAGGGTCGCCGGGTCGACCCCGCCGAAGGTCGCCCGGAGTTCGAGTTCGGACTCGATGACCCCGGCGAGGCGGCGTACCCCTTCCCGGATCCGGTCCGGGTCGGGGTAGCAGTAGGACAGCCGCAGGAACCGCTGACCGGACCCGTCGGCATAGAAGCCGACCCCGGGAACGTAGGCCACCCGGGCAGCTATCGCCCGTGGTTGCATGACTTTGGCGTCCAAGCCTTTTGGCAGCTGCAGCCAGACGTAGAACCCGCCGTCCGGCCGGGTCCAGCTCACCCCGTCCGGCATGAGCGCGGTCAGGGAGTCCAGGGTCGCGTCCCGGCGTTCACGGTAGAGCTCGCAGAAGACCTTGATCTGCTGCTGCCAGGGCTGGGTGTCCAGGTACCGGGCCACGGCGTACTGGGTCAACGAGGGTGGGCAGAGGATCTGGGCCTCACTGGCCAGGACCAGCTTCTCCCGTACGGCGACCGGCGCGTAGACCCAGCCCACCCGCAGCCCGGGTGAGAACGTCTTGGAGAACGAGCCGAGGTAGATCACCCGCTCCGCGGCGTGAGAACGCAAGGCGGGCAACGGTTCCCGATCAAAGCCGAGCAGTCCGTACGGGTTGTCCTCGATGACCAGGAGGTCGAACTCCTCCGCCAGGGCGAGGACCTCGTCACGTCGATCGACGGAAAGGGTGACGCCGGCCGGGTTGTGGAAGTTCGGGACGGTGTAGAGGAACTTCGCCCGCCGGCCCTGCGCCTGCAGCCTCAGCAGTGCCTCGCGGAGTGCGGCGGGGATCAGCCCGTCGTGGTCCATCGCGACGTGCCGCACCTCGGTCTGGGATGCCTGGAAGACGCCGAGCGCCCCGACGTAGGAAGGGGCCTCGGCCAGCACGATGTCCCCGGGATCACAGAACACTCGGGTGACCAGATCAAGGCCCTGCTGGGAGCCCACCGTGACGACGACGTTGTCCGCAGCGGCCGAATCGCCGGCACCTGTCCCGATGCCCTCCAGGGCCATCACGTCGCAGATCCGCTCGCGCAATCGGGGGTCACCCTGGCCGGATCCGTACTGCAATGTGGCCGCACCGTGCCCGGTGACGAGGTCGCCGATCATCGAGCCGACCGCATCCAGCGGAAGTGCGGTGACTGCTGGCATGCCACCGGCCAGGGATACGACCTCGGGCCGACTCACAACCGCGAACAGGGCTCGGATCTCCGAGGCGGTCATGCCGTGTGTCCGGGCGGCGTAGCGGTCGGAGTAGGGATCGAGCCTGGTGCCGGACACCGAAGGGATTCTACGGTCAACTTCACGCCCACTTGGCGACCCGCCTTGCCCGCGGCGCCGCCGCCTGCCTACCCTCGCAGGACGGCAGGCGGGAGCACCTATGGCGCATGACCGGGGGAGCAGCACTCCTCGCTTCGGCACGGACGCCCAGGCCCACTTGGTCGTGATCATCCTGGTGGCCGTGCTCTTCCTGGTCTATCAGGCCACTTCGCACACAGCCGGGATCTCGCGCGTCGAGATGGCGCAGCTCGGAATCGTCTCGGGGTCAACCCCGCTCCCGCCGCCTGCATCGGAACTCGATTCCGTACTGACGGTGGACGGTTCTTCGCTGCTGCCGCTCGACTCGGTCGCGACCGCGAGCGGAAGCATCGCCCAGTACGTCGGCGAGTCGGCCATCGGGCGAGGCGTTCCGGTCCTGTCGGTGACGGCGGACGAAGGATTCTGGGTTGGGATGAGTCCATCCGATCGAGTCTGGGTCCAGCTCACCGGGGACGGCGAATCCCCGTACACCGTGCGTCCTGCAGACCTGGCCTACTTCCTCGGCACGGTGGTGGCACATGCTCCGAGCTACGCGGCTACGGCCTGCGTGGGAGACGCCCGGGGAGCCAAGTTGCTCACGGCCCAGGAGGCGCACATCGAGGTCCCGCAGGACAATCTCACCCTGAACCGTTGACCGGCGAAGCACGACGGCAAGCTATCGGCGGCGAGCTGCCCTTTGCCGATGATCAACGTGGCGAGGACAGCCGCTGCATTCCGTCGGGGAGCGGCTCGGCGTGTACGACGATGAGTCGCTGCGTGGCGCGGGACAGGGCGACGTAGAGGTCGTGCCGACCGCGGTCCCGCTCGGCGACGATCGACCCGGGCTCGACGACTACGACCGTGTCGAACTCCAACCCCTTCGTCGTCCGTGGGGTCAGCACGACCGCGGGCGTGTCGAGACTCGCCCGGCCCGACGTCGATGCCCCGGGGATCCGGCTCCGCACCGCCTCGGCCACTGAGGGCAGCAGGACAGCCGGCACGATGATCCCGACGGTCCCGCCGGATGCCGCTGCGGCATAGGCCGCGGCTCGCGCACCGGCCAGTCC
>JALZDV010000251.1 GCA_030862345.1 Actinomycetota bacterium
GCGCAGAGTGCCTAATCGCATCCGGCCAGTCTCCCACCGCCACCAGGAGGCACCGAGCCGCCACGCACGGTCAGCCTGAACCCGCCGCGCTGGCAAGCAGTTCGGCAGCGTGGGCGAGACCTGTCTCGCTGTCGGGCAGGCCGGCCAGCATGCGCGAGAGCTCCTGCACCCGTTGGTCTCCATCCACTGCGGCGATGCTGCTGGCCGTGATGCGGCCGTCGCTCGTCTTGTCCACCACGAGGTGGGCGCTCCCGTGGGCCGCGACCTGCGGCAGGTGGGTCACGACCAGGACCTGGTGATACGCGGCTAGCGCGGCCAGCCTGCGGCCGATCTGGACGGCTGCCTGTCCTCCGAGACCGGCATCGACCTCGTCGAAGACCATGAGCGGGACCGGATCGGTCCCGGCGAGTACCACCTCGATGGCCAGCATCACCCGAGACAGTTCGCCACCGGAAGCCGCGCGGTGCAGGGGTGCGGCCTCGGTGCCCGCGTGCGGTGCGAGCAGGAGCGTCACGTCGTCCATCCCGTCGGGTCCGGGGATCTCGGTGTCCGTCCCGATCTCGATCTCGACGGCGGCCTTGGGCATGGACAGGGCACCGAGTTCGCTTTGTACGGCTGCCGAGAATCGGCGGGCCGCCTTTCGGCGAGAGGTCGAGATCTGTTCGCCCAGATCGCCGACCGTGCGCCGCTCGGCGTCGCGTTTGTCACGCAGAGCTGCCAACGCATCGTCGGAGACGTCGAGGTCGAGCAACTGCTGCTCTGCCTCCCGTGCCCAGGCCAGCACCCCGTCGCTGCCGGCCCCGGGCTCGGCAAAGCGACGTACCAGACTCTGCAGCAGCGAGATCCGCTCCTGGACCTCGGCCAGCCGACCGGGGTCGGCTACCGCATCCTGGATGTAGCCGGCGAGTTCGGCTGTGATGTCGGTGACTGTGTAGGAGACCGACGCCACACGGCGGCCCAACTCCCGAAGAGTGTCATCACTTGCCCGGTGCAGCGGATCGCCGGCCCGGGCCAGTGCGCTGAGGGCATCGGACGGCACGACCCCACCTGCTGCCATCGGATCACCGGACAATGCCTCGTAGGCAAGCTGTGCCGCAGTCCCCAACGCCTCGGCATCGCCCAGCCTGATCGCCACGGCGGCCAGCTCCCGGTCCTCCCCCGGTAGCGGCGCTACCGCGGCGATCTCGGCAAGTCCATGGCGCAGGACTTCGGCCGTCCGGGCCAGCTCCGAGGTCCGGGCGCTCTTGACGGCCAGCCGATCGTCGAGTTCACGCCAGCGGGCGTATGCCGCGCGGTACTCGGCCAGGACGCGGCCATGCTCGGCCCCGGCGAACCGATCCAGGGCCGCTCGTTGTTCCTTCGGGCGGCGGAGTCGAAGCTGATCGGATTGCCCGTGCAGGGCCCATGCCTGCTCTGCCAGCTCGCCGAGTACGGCAATCGGCACACTTCGCCCGCCGAGATGGGCGCGGCTGCGGCCCTCGACGTTGACCGTCCGGGACACGATCAGTGTGCCGTCCTCGTCCGGCTCCGCACCGGCCCGCCTCGCGATCTCCCAGGCGGCGTGGTCCTGCGGTAGCTCAAGTCGGCCTTCCACCGAGAGCCGGGTGGCTCCCCGGCGAATCCGGGTCGGCTCACCACGTCCACCGAAGAGCAAGGCAAGACCGGTCACCACCATGGTCTTGCCCGCGCCGGTCTCGCCCGTCAGCACGGTCAGGCCCGCGCCCAAGCTCAGCCGAGCCTCGTCGATCACGCCGAGGTGTTCGATTCGCAGCTCCAGCAGCACCGGTTCAGCCCTCGCCAGGTTCCGCGGGGCTGTGCCGGAACCCTTCGGCGGGCAGCCGGAATCGAGCCACCAGACGGTCGCCGAACCCGCTGGAGTGCACCCTGGCGACATGAACCGGACGCTTAGATCTGATCACGTCCACTCGGCCACCGGCCGGTACGGTCAGAGTCCGCCGGCCGTCGGCGCACACGACCGCACCCTCGCCGTACTCCGCGATCGCCACGGTCAGCACGGAGGTGGGAGGTGTCACGAGCGGCCGAGCGAACAGCGCGTGGGCGCTGGCCGGCACGAACAGCAGCGCTTCGACCTCCGGCCAGACGACCGGACCGCCGGCCGAGAACGCGTATGCGGTGGAGCCGGTGGGCGTGGCACACAGCACGCCGTCGCACCCGAAGCTGGTCACCTGGCGCCCGTCGACCACCAGCGCCACATCGAGCACTCGGGTCCGGGTGGCCTTCTCCACCGATATCTCGTTGAGCGCCCAGGTGGAGCCCAGTGGCTCACCGGCGGGCCCGAACACCGCTGCTTCCACGGCCAGTCGGTGCTCGACGACATAACTGCGGTCCAGGATGTGGGTGATCGTGTCATCGACGGCCTCCGGATCGGTCTCGGCGAGGAAGCCCACCCGGCCGAGGTTGACCCCGATCAGGGGGGCGTCGGCGGCTCTGGCATATTCCGCCGCGCGCAGGAAGGTTCCATCGCCGCCGAAGACGATCACGATCTCGGCATCGACCGCCGCACGGTCATCAGCAGGTACGACGGTGACGGCATCGACCGTCAGATCATCGGCTTCGCCCTCGAGGACACGGACGACAAACCCCTCACGGTGCAGCGCCTTGCCCACCATGGTCGCCAGATCGACGATGTCGGTCCGTCCGGTGTGCGCGATGAGCAGGGCGGTTCGCTGTTCGCTGTGGCCGGACTGGCCCGGACGTGGGCTCATTGCAACGTCGCCTCCCGCCCGTCGCTCATTGCGGCCCATTCTCCACCGCGCTCCGGACGTCGTCGTCACTCAACAGGGGTGCATCATGTCTCAGCCACAGAAAGTACTCGACGTTGCCAGCCGGGCCGGGCAGCTCGCTGGCCGTCACGCCGGCCGCTCCCCATCCCAGGTCCCAGGCTGCGGCTCCGACCGCTTGGACCGCTGCAGCTCGCAGCGCGGGGTCGCGGACGACGCCTCCTTTGCCGACGTGTTGCCTACCGACTTCGAACTGCGGTTTGACCATGAGCAACATGTCACCGTCGTCGCCGGTGAGGCCCGACAATGCGGGCAGGACCAGCTCCAGGGAGATGAATGACAGGTCGCCCACGATCAGGTCGACGGGCCCCCCGACGTCTTCCAGGGTCAGCTGTCGGACGTTGGTACGGTCCAGCACTTGCACGCGGGGATCGGTCCGCAACGACCAGGCGATCAGCCCGTAGCCGACGTCGACGGCCACGACTTGGTGTGCGCCTCGCCGAAGCAGGACATCGGTGAAGCCACCGGTCGAGGCACCGGCATCCAGGCATCGCCGATCGGCAACCGGCACCGGCATGGCCTCCAGCGCGCCGGCCAGCTTCTGGCCACCCCTGGAGACGTAGTCCGGTCCGTCCTGCGCAGGGCGTACGACGACCGGGGTGTCCGCCGCAATGCCCGTGGCAGGCTTGCCGGCCACCTGACCGGACACGGTTACCCGTCCCGCGGCGATCAGCTCGACCGCCTGTTCTCGGGACCGAGCCAGCCCCCTGCGGACCAGTTCTGCGTCCAGGCGCATCCGCCGCGGCATCAGCCAGGGAGTGCGGGGCTCGGCGGTACGCAGGTCGGGTTCCAGGGCATCAGCCGACCCGGTCCGCGCGAGCTGTCATCACACGTGATCGATGGCGGACAAGGTGTCACCCAGCCGCCTGTGGACCGTCTCGTACACCTCCGGATGTTCCTCCACCGGTCGCTGCGCCAGCCCGGAAAGGGTTTCTGACACCTCGTTGGCGATACCGACGTCCTTAACCGCGGCGGAGTCACCGGTCTCGTCGCTGTCTGGTTGCCGAGTCACGGCGTCGAAGCCTGGGCGTCGTTCTCCGACGGCCCCTGGGGGGCGGGATCTGTGGGTCCCGGCACCGTCTCGGCTGTTGGCTTTGCCGCCGGTTTCGGCGTGGCCACTTTCTTCGTGGCAGCCACCTTTTTTCCTGGCGCCTTCTTCGCCCGCGTCGGCTTCTTCGTTGCAGCTGCCTTCTTCGGTTGAGTCACCGCCGCGGTGGCTTCCTTGGGCGCCGCCGTTTCTCCCGCCGGGGTCTCGACCTGAGCGCGCTTTCTTCCCGGGGCGGCCTTCGTCGCGGAGGTGCGCTTCGTCGCGGAGGTGGCGGTAGACGCGGCCTTGGGGGCCGGAATCGGGCCAGCCGGAGTGGTCAGCGTCGAGTTCGAGACGCTGGACTGGCGGCTGACCGGCTCGGCTGTGGCGGGCAGTACGGAGTCATCTGGTAGGCCGGAACGCTCCGGACTGGCCGCGGCCGCGGATCGTTGGACAGTAGCCGCCGCGCCATCTCCGTTGCCCCCGCGCGGCCGTGCTGAACCGGAGCCGACGGTGCGGATGCCTGTGACGGTCGCTCGAAGAATGCGCCGGGTCCCCCGCACCGCATCCTGCGCCGCCCCCTTCATGATCCCGGCGACGGTGCTGAACGTGTCCTTCACTTCGGTCCCCCTTCTGCTCCAACCTCGAGCATTCTCTACCGGGTCGGCCACCGCGAGGCTAGTCGTCCTCGGCGAGTCCCAGGCGGCGCAGCAATGCCCGTGCTGCGGGGTCGCCTGCCCGCATTCGAGTCGTTCCCGCCTCCCAGGCCATGCTGGCCAGCGCGCGAAGTGCGTCGCAGTCACTTCCGGGATTCCAGGTCCCTGACGTCGAATCGAGACCCCGGTGCGCCGTTGCCGTGGCCAGGACCAACAACCCGGCGGTACCGGAGACCAGCCAGGCGCCGCAGCGCGCCGTTCCGGCGTTGTGCTGGACGGCCGGATGGCGGACCAGCAGCCCACCGAGGTCCTCCGCCACGTAGGTCGGCCGCTGCCCGACGTCTGCGGTCAACAGATCGAGCGGGCGGGCGAGTCCGGTCAGCACGAGCAGGCTCGGCACGCCTGCCCGGACAGCTCCCTCGATGTCGGTGTCCAGCCGGTCCCCGACCACGAGCGGGGTACGGGCGCCGGTTCGAAGCATGCATTCGGCGTGCATCGCGGGCTCCGGTTTCCCGGCCACGACGGGTACGGCGCCGGTCGTTCTGGCCACGATCCCTACGAAGCTGCCGTTGCCCGGTAACGGGCCGCGCGGTGAAGGCAGCGTGGCATCGGTGTTGGTGGCCACCCAGAAGGCGCCCTCCCGGATCGCGACACAGGCCTCGGCGAGCATGGCCCAGTTGAGATCCGGGCTGTAACCCTGCACAACTGCCGTCGGGCCGTCCGAGGCCGACCAGACCGCTCGCAATCCGACGGCCTCCACCTCGGCGGCCAAGGCCGGCGTGCCGGTGACCAGAACCGGGGACCCGGGCGGGAGCCGCTTGCCAAGAACCCGGCTGGCGGCCTGTGCGGAGGTGATCACCTCGGCGTCGCTCACCTCGATACCCAACGCCCGCAGATGGTCCCCGACCTGGTGCGGTGACCGTGAGGCATTGTTCGTGACGTATCCGAACCGCATGCCTGCCTGCACAGCCGCAGCGATGAGTCCGGAAACGCCGGGCACGGCCTGGGCTCCCACGTAGACGACTCCATCGAGGTCAAGCAGGCCAACGTCGTGCTGCTCGACCAGCGGTACCGAACTGCCTTGCAGTGCAGCCATGCCACGGCCTGCCTTAACTCGGCCAGGAGTGCGACTGGCTCGGCCCGGTCGGTCGCGGGAGCGTCTCGCGAAGCCAGGCCAGGACGCAGCCGACCAGGTCTGTGCGGAGGTGAGCACCGGTCCGGCTGGACCTGCGCGCCGCGGAGAACTCGTGGTCGGCCCCGGCCAACGGCGCGATCCGGATCGAGTGCGGAAGTTCCGGAAAGTCCGTCGCCGATCCAAACGTGTCGCGATCACCTTGGATGACCAGCGTGGGGACACCGCTGCCCCGTAGCTCGGCGATCCTGGAGACCTCCGGGCGCCAGGGAGGATGCAGCGGAAAGGCCAGGGCCAGGCAAGCCAGCGCGTCTGTCGAGGTCGCTGTCCGGCACGCGACCCGCGCCCCGGAGGAGCGCCCACCCACGACGAGCGGGCAAGCAGTGTGCAGCTGCAGGAGCACGTCCAGCCAGCCCTGGTCCAGTACGGATGCTCGGGGGGCCACCTTGCCGCCGGCGACCCGGTACGGCTGCTCGACCCGGACGACGCTGACCTCGGCCGGGGGCAGTTCCCTGGCCAGCCATACCAGGTCCCGGGCCTGAGCGCCGCCACCGGCGCCGTGCCCCAGTACGAGCGTTGCCCATGGCGCCTGCGCCGGGGAGTGGAACAATCGTGCCGGTCCGTGCCGGGTGTCCAGGAGCGTCGGGTCGGCCACGTCCTCAACGCTGCGGTTCTCGTCGTCGACGTGCTGCTCGGTGACGGGCTGCTCGGGCACGTCTGCATCCTTCACGACCCGCCGCCGTCGTCGGGAACCGACTAACCTCCGCTGGTGCCGACAGCCCGATCCCAGTCCTCCAGCGGCGGTGACCGGCTCGAGCTCTCCCCGTTCGTGGCCACCCGCTATCGCGATCCCGAGCGCCTGCCGGCCCTGACCTCACCTGCCTATGACCTGATCGACCCCGGAGAACGGGAGAACCTGGCGCAGGCCGACGAGCACAGCATCGTGCATCTGACCCTGCCCACCTTCGGTGCCGAGGATGCCCAGCGCCGGCTTGAGGCGTGGCGCCGCCAGGGCGTCCTGCTACCCGACGCCGAGCCGGCCCTGTTCGTCTACGACCTGGCCGAGATCGGGGCCGGCCCCGACCGGCTGTCGACCCGAGGCTGGGTCGGCTCGGTGACCCTCGTCCAGCCGGGTTTCCCAGCCATCTCGCCGCACGAGGAGACGATGCCCGCCGCGGTGGCTGATCGACTACGCCTGCTTGCCGCCACGCAGGCGAATCTCGAGGCCATCGTCCTCACTCACGACGGAGTTCGGGCAGTCTCGGACGAACTCGCCCAGCACTACGTCGACCGGAACGAGCCACTGATCGATCTGCTCGACGACGGCGGCGTCCGGCATCGCCTCTGGCCGGTGGTCGACCGCCATCACATCGACGCGGTGTGTGCCGACTTCGCCGATCGACGCGCCGTCATCGCCGATGGGCACCACCGCTATGCGAGTTATCTCGACTATCAGGCGCTGCAGCGGGCCACCGCCGCCGGTCCCGGGCCATGGGACCGGGGCCTGGCCCTGCTCGTCCCGACCGACCTCCATGGTCCTCAGGTCCGCGCGATCCACCGGGTCGTCCCCGACCTGCCGCTGGAGCGTGCGGTCCTGGCCGCGACCGGTGCCTTCCGGGCTGCCCGGATCCGCCCGCTGACCGCAGGAGATGCCGACGATCTCCTTCTCGGTGCGCGCGAGACGACGGTGCTGCTCACCGACGGTACCGACTGGGTGGCGCTGACCGACCCGGATCGGGCGCCCTTGCTTGCCACCACGCCGGCAGAACTCGCCGCGGCGTGGTGGGAGCTGGACATCGCCCTGGTCGACGCGGGACTGATCGAAGGTCTCTGGGCGGCCTCCGGCACGGTTGCGCTTCGACACTCAGCGTCTTCGGCCATCGATACGGCTCGGGACCGGGCGGGTGTCGCGGTTCTGGTCCGACCAACTCCAGCCGCCACCGTTCTGGACCTGGCTGCTCGCGGCGTACTGATGCCGCGCAAGTCCACGTTCTTCGTACCCAAGCCACGGACCGGGTTGGTGATGCGTTGTTTCGTGGATGAAGCCGACTATCCCGGGCCGGCCCGTTAGGCGTGCCCACAGGTGCTGCCTCCGCTGCATGCACAGGGGCACCGGGCGCGCGGCCGGGCCGGGTCGACCTCCATCAGGCCGCCCCGCTGGTCACCGAGCGCCGACTCGGCTTGGCCGCCTGCGCCCGAGAAACCCGTCGAACGGTACGTACCTCGACCTCGTAGACACTGGAAGTCCCGGATCCCGCGCGCCAGAATCGGCGGTGTAGCGCGCCCTGGACTTCCAGGACATCGCCGGGATTCCAGCCGGCCGCGGCCTTGATGACCGTGGGGCGCAGGCTCGTGCATTGGAGAGAATCGGTGCTCTGTCGCCGCACCACAGCCGGCGGGCGCCGCACCGCGAGGAGGAAGTCCACCGCCGCGTCTCCGCTGGGCAGCGTCTTGTGCACCGGGGCTTTGGCCAACCGGCCGATCAGGTGCACGTCGTTGGTGTCGATGACCGCCAGGCTCATGGCTCCCCGGATCTCTCCTCGGCGAGGCCCCCCAATGGGCTCCCGCAACTACCGGCCATCGTTGGTGATCACGGGCGGGCGTGGACGCCAGTCATGGAACATGTGGATTTCCGCCAAGTGCTGTGGATCCCGCGGGGCTGTTTGATTCAGCGCGCGGCTGTGGATGTGGGCGGGACTGTGGATCTGGGCGGGACCCGGTTGCTGCGCATTCTGCCCAGGACCTCGGCCGTGCCCGCGCCGATCACCACGAGCAGACACGCGGCGGCCCAACCGAGCAGATAGTTGCGGCCCAGAAGCGTGTCATTGCCGGCGACAGCGTCCCGTTGAATGACCAGCGGGAGCGCAAGCAGGGTCAGCGTCCCGATGCACACCACGGCGACGAGCAGGACCCGTCGCCGGTGTGCTGGCCAGCGGTCGGCCGCCAGCTTGCTCAGCCCGGCGGTCGCCGGGGCCAGGACGCCGTCGTGGGCGACGAGTCCGAGTCCCAGCCAGAACCCCACCCACAGCAGGTCGTGAAATCCGAGCGCCAGAAGGTTGAACAGCCCAATTCCGAGCAGACCGCCTCCACCCAGACCCAGAAGCAGCCGTGGCATCGAGGGGCGCCGCACCGACGGCGGTCGCATCGCGGGCCGGGTCATCCGAGCACTTCGATCCGGTGGACCCACTTCGTCTGCAGGACCCCAGGGCGACTGGGTGCGATCAGCCGACAGGGGAAGCCGTGGTCGCGGGCCAGCTCCTCGCCGTTGAGGCGCAGGGCGAGCAGAGTCAGCGGGTCGGCCGAGTGTTGGGCCGGGAGCACGGACTCGCCGTAGGCTGCCCTGGTCTGCAGCGAAATGATGCGTAGGCGAGACTTGGCGGGCGCATCGACGGCCTCGAGCAGGTCACTGATCCGTACGCCGGTCCACTCGGCGTTGGTCGACCACCCTTCGACGCAGGTGATCGGCAAGGTGACGGTGTGCTGGGGCATGGTGCGGAGTTCGTCCAGGCTCCACGTCTCGGTGATCCGCTCCGAGACCACTTGCAGGGCGAAGTCCGGCCCGATCGCCTCATCGGAAATCCCGGCGGCAGCTGCGGTTCGGTTGATCGGGACGCCTTGTGGGCCGGTACCCGTCGAGGGCGACAGCACAGCCAGCTTCTGCAGCCATGGAATCGATCCACCGGCAACGGACAGAGCAGCCAATCCCGAGGCGATATATGCCGACGCCAGAACCGTACGGCGCGGGAAGCGGTGTTCTTCTGCTACACCGGCCGATGCTTCCTCGAGGTCAGGGCCAGCCTCTGGCGGTACGTCGTCGTTCCCGGACTCCAACGGTCGTGACAATGCGGTTCGGATGATCGGAAGTTTCACCGCGATGTGCAGCAGCAGAGAGCCAAAGGCGATCCAGGCCACAGCGAAGTGCGCGTCGCGGAAGTCGAACGGCCACAGATACAGCTTGGCGATGTTCAGGACACCGATCGTGAGTTCGAAGATCACCGAAGAGACAAGGAGTGCGATCGAGAGCCGTTCCAATGCATGGATCAGCGACTTGACCCGCGGCAGGACGAACAGCCTCGGATAGACCGACCAGAGCTTCACGAGAAGCAGCGGGATCGCAGCCACTCCACTGATCACGTGGGCGCCCTGGGTGACCCGGTAGCCCCAGGATGGCCTGGTCGGCCACGGAAACCACACGAGATCCTGCGCAGCGTGGGAGAGCAGGCCGGTGAGGAAGCACACCGTGATCGCGATGCCCAGCCCGACGCCCACCCGGGAAGTGACTGCCGGTGCGCGACCGCGGCTGCTGAAGCTGTCCTCCCGCGCGATCAGCGAAATCATGACTACCGCCGATCAAGTAGAGCGACCCAGCGGTCGGCGCGCTGATCGAGTCCGACGAAGCTCAGGCCGGCCTGCTCTGCCAGGTCCGAGATGGAGTCGGCCGACACTCGCGCCCAGGGGAACCATGTGCTGACCAGGTGGTCGACCTCCAGCCGGATCTGCCGACAACTCACCCCGATCCCCGGCGGGTCGACCTCGACCACGGCCCGTCCACCCGGAGCAAGCACGGTCTGGACCCGGCGCAGCAGCGCGACAGGATTCCCGCCGATCCCGATGTTTCCGTCGGCCAGCAGCAGATTCGGCCACCGACCCTGTCCCGGTACGCAGGAGAAGACGTCTCGGCGCAAAGCGATGGCGCCACGGCTCCGGGCGATCTGGACCGCTTCGGCTGACACGTCGATGCCGAGGGCACTCACGCCGGTCTCGGTCAATGCCGCACTCAGCCGACCTGGCCCGCACCCGACATCAAGGGTGTTACGGGTGCAATGGGCGAGCAGGAGGTCATCGTCGCGACTGGCCGGCTCGAGCCAGCGGACCACTCCCATCCCCATCTCCTGTCCCCTGTCATCGACCGCCCGCAGACGTCGGCTGGTCAACCCGTGCGCGTAGACGTGCCTCGGGTCCAGGCCGGTGTCGCCCGCGGCTGTCATCCCGCTCCCTGATGTCTCAGTTCGGCCGACACGTGCAGGTCGGGGTGCTCCGCGGCGATGACCTTGGCGTCGTCCAGGGTGTCCAGATCACGCAGCGCAGACACGGTTCCCACCCGTGCCCCGACCCGCCGTAGGGCCTGCAGGGTGCACTCGCCGGTGTCGGATCGAGACATCGGTACCTCGGCCAGCACTTTCGCCTGGGCAGGGTCAGAAGTGCCGCAGACCCACCAGCCACCGTCCTCGGCGGGTCCGAGGACCGCGTCGACGTCAGGCTCGCAGAGCAGGCGGGCGACGG
>JALZDV010000054.1 GCA_030862345.1 Actinomycetota bacterium
GCAGGAAGTTGCGCTCCCGGTACTCGATGGCGAACACGAGCTGGCGGAACAGACTGCCGACCGAGACCCCGCCCGTCCCGTCGTAGGTGTTGTTGATGTTCTCCTCGGATCCGCCGCCCTCGGGGAGGTCGAACTCGCGCGGAGCGCCGCCCTCGGGTGCACCTACCACGGAGTAGTTGTCGCCCAAGAGCTCCCCGTAATAGATCCGGGACTGCTCGATGGGGATGTCGCCCTCGACCGGCAGGTCACGCGTGGTGAAATTGGGCTCACCGCCCTGCTGCCCGGCGACCACCTGGTTGGCCGGCGCGGCCACGAAACCGTTGCCGTGCGTAAAGACGGTGTGCATGTTGATCCAGTTGGTCTGGCTTCCGGTCAACGCGCTGGAGTCCAATTCGCGTACGGCGACCACATAGTCCTGCAGCACGCCGTCGACCGTGTACCTGTCGATGTCCAGCTTGTCCGGGAAACCGTAGACATTGCGGATCTGCTGGCGCGCAGTGAAGGTGGCCGACAGCACATTCGGATCCAGCAGGCGGGCATTGGGGATCGTCTCGGTGTCGTTGCGCAGCTCCTCCGGGGTGGCCTCGGAGCCGGCGTCCTGGGTGTAGTTCACGTACTCCACGTCCGCGATGCCGTACGCCTCGCGGGTCGCCTCGAGGGCTCGTTCGATGTAGGGCGCTTCGCGCTGGTCAGCACTGGGCTTGACGAAGAACTGCTGCATGATCGCCGGGAAGGCCACCCCGATGACCAGGCTGGAGAGCATCAGCAGGACCAGGGCGATCGCCGGGAGCAGGAAATTCTTGACCAGGATGTTGGCCAGCATTGCGACCGCGCAGATCACGGCGACGAACATCAGGATCGTCTTGGCCGGCAACAGGGCGTTGACATCAGTGTAGGAGGCACCTGTGAATACCTCCCCGCGATCGGAATACACCAGTCCGTACCGATCGAGGAAGTAGGCAATCGCCTTGAGCAGCACGAAGATTCCGAGCAGTACGGAGAGGTGGACGCGTGCAGCGACCGACAACTTCTGACCTGGGGTCTGCAGCCGGATGCCGCCGAAGAGGTAGTGCGTCGCAGCCGCCGCGATCAAGGACAGCAGCACGATCGCGAAGGTGAAACCGAGAAGGAAGCGATAGAACGGGTAGTCGAAGGCAAAAAAGGAAATGTCGCGGCCGAACTGGGGGTCGGTGGTCCCGAACTCCTGACCGTTTCGCCACAGCAGCCAGGTCTGCCAACTGCTCTGCGCGGTGAATCCGGCGAACAGCGCGAGCACGCTCGCGGCGCCGATGATGACGAGCTTGCGGCGGGGCTCGACGTTTCGCCGATAGCGCTCGAGGTTCTGCTGCTCCAAGGACATCGGCCGGAAGGCCGGTTTGAAGCGGTAGGCCAGATAGAGGTTGAGCGCGATGATGGCGCCCATCGCGATGGCTGCCAAGGCGAACAGCAGGGCCCGGGTCTGGATCTCGGTCCAGAAAACGTCGGTGAAACCGGTTTCCTCGAACCAGAGGAAATCGACGTAGACCCCGGTCAACGTGCCGATGACGACGAACAACGCGATCAGGACCCCCACCGCGCCGAGGACGATCTTGGCGCGTCGAGAAAGGGTCGGCACCGGAAGGGGAGACCGCATCGTCACGGGCAGAAGCTCCTGGAAATAGTCATGTACGGGGGCATAGCTAGAGCACCTCGAGGAGGCGACTCGGTAGTAGAACTAGCGCGAAGGTACGCCGGTTCCCGCGGTATCCGATCGTGATCTGCATACCGGATCTCAGCATGAGGGCGGATCCCGTCCGTCGCGTACGTCGTCCAACGCACTCAGCGCCTCGTCCAAGCTGGCGACACTGGCCAGGGTGAGCCCCTCGGGCACCTGCAGCAGCGCCTCGCCGCAGTTGGCCTCGGGAACGAGGAAGACTGCGGCCCCCAGATCATCGGCCGCGATCATCTTCAACCGGATGCCTCCGATCGGCCCTACGGCGCCGGTGCTGTCGATTGTGCCGGTTCCCGCGATCGGGTCTCCACCGGTCAGGTCGACATCTCCGACGAGATCCAGGATGCCGAGGGTCAGCATCAATCCCGCCGACGGCCCGCCGACCTCATCGACGCGGATCTCCACGTCGAAGGGAGCCCATCGGGCATCAGCGACGAGCACTCCGAGCACCGATCCCGCCCGGTCAGGAGCCTCGCCGGTGGTCACTTCCACGGTGAAGGCCCCGTCGAGGCGGATCCCGAAGACCTTGACCTTGCTGCCCGGCTCGATCGAGGTCAGTACAGTGCCCATGGTCTCCAGGTCCGGGGTCGGCAGCCCGTTGATCGATTCGATCGAGTCACCTGGCCGGAGCCGGTCGGTGGACGGCGAGTCGGCACTGAGCTCCTGCACGACGACCTTCAGCGGATAACCCAGCTCGGTGAGGGCGGCCTGTTCGGCCGATTGCTGGGAGTTGAGGAAGTCAGTGCGGTTGGCCTCCTCGACCTCCTCGTCGGTGACGTCAGGCGGATAGATCTCCTCGCGCGGCACGATCGCGACCTCGTCGTCGAACCACCCGGTAAGCGCGGTGAAGAAGTCGATGTGGTCGTAGACAGCAACGGTGGTCAGGCTCAGCAGGCCGCTGGTGTCATTGGTGGCAGTTCCCGTCACGCGAATGATCGGTTTGCCGCTCGGGCCATCCCCCAACGTGTCGTAAGTCGGCCCGGGGGTGAGCGCGACATAGGGCACCGGGAGCAGAGCCCCCAGCCCGCCGAGGGTCAGCAGCAAGGCAGCACCCACCAGCAGGGTTCCCAGTCGTCGGCTCATTGCTGGGCGGTCAGCTTCGTGCGCTGCGCGCACCGCTCGCTCCGCTCCTGCGCTCCTCGGGCCGTGGACGGCCCTGCGATGCGCACTCCCTCTCGGCTCACCGAACCGAGGGTAGGCGAGAGCCGCACGGAACGACTGGCCAGGACATCACGTTGAACCGTGACATGAGCAGTGACTTCCCGTTCGGTTTCGGTGCAGGCGGCAATGAGCCCGAGCGCCGGAAGCCGGGTGGCGACGATCCCGGTGGCGGCGGTGTCCCCGACGACCTGATGGGCAAGATCCCGTTGTTCGCCGAGTTGCAGAAGCTGTTCTCCTACAGCGGTGGGCCGGTCAACTGGGACCTGGCCCGGCAGGGCGCGATCGGCGGAGTTGCGGGCGGGCATCGTTCGGTCACCGATAGCGAGCGCAGGGCCGTACAGGCAGCTCTGCGGCTGGCCGACCTCTGGCTCGGCGAGGTGACCGAACTCCCGTCCGGCATCACCACCGCCACGGCGTGGTCACGGGTGGAGTGGATCGAGAAGACGCTTCCGGTGTGGTCGACCCTGTGCGATCCCGTGGCTGCAAAGATCGCCTCGACCATGGCCGCAGCAATCCCTGCCGAAGCCGCGCAGGCGGGCGCGCAGCTGGGCGGAATGCTGCAGGCGCTGGGCGGCATGATGTTCGGGGCTCAGGTGGGTCAGGCGATGGCCAGCCTGTCGAGCGAGGTGCTGACCGGGACCGACGTGGGCCTTCCCCTGGCCGCTGCGGGCACGGCAGTCCTGCTCCCGCAGAATGTCACCGAGTTCGGCAGCGGCCTGGAACTCCCCGAGGACGAGATCCGGCTATTCCTGGCACTGCGTGAGGCGGCCTACCAGCGGCTGTTCGGGCATGTGCCGTGGCTGCGCCAGCGGTTGCTGGACACCGTCGAGTCCTATGCCCGCGGGATCACCGTGGACGTGGAGGCGATGCGGTCCAAGATGGAGGAGGCCATGGGCGGGATCGATCCGAGCAATCCGGAAAGTGTCCAGGCCGCGTTGCAGTCGGGCATGTTCACCCCGCAGGAGAGCCCCGAGCAGGAGCGTGCTCTTGCCCGCCTGGAGACCCTGTTGGCGCTGACCGAGGGTTGGGTGGACACGGTCGTCTCGCTTGCATCCGCCGGCCGACTTCCCGGGGCCGAGGCGCTCACCGAGACGATCCGGCGCCGCCGGGCGAGCGGTGGCCCCGCCGAGCAGACGTTCAGCACTCTGGTCGGGCTGGAACTGCGACCTCGGCGGTTGCGCGATGCGGCGACTCTGTGGACCGCGCTATCTCAGGAGCAGGGGGCCGACGGACGCGACCGGCTGTGGAACCACCCCGATCTGCTGCCCAGCGCTGATGACCTCGACGACCCGCACGCCTTCATCCGTGCTCAGTCAGCGACATCGGCCACGGAATGGTCGGTACAGGCACTGGATGAGGCCGGACCTGCACCCACCGATCCGGAGCTGGGCCGTGCGGATCCTCCCAGGCCCGAAGAGGATCCCAGCTAGGCCCGGCATCGAAATTCCGTCATCCACAGGACGTGGACAGGCCGGCGAGCAGAGCCCCGGCCAACTTGTGCACCAACGGTTGAAATACGCACAGGTCCATCCCCGGGACGTCCACAGCCACACTCCCGGACGTCCCCAAGATGTCCACAACCCCATCCACAACCGGTGCGTAACGCTCATTGACCCGCCCGGTCGCTGCTTCTACCGTCGCTGAACGAGGCCC
>JALZDV010000087.1 GCA_030862345.1 Actinomycetota bacterium
GCCAAGCTCAGGGTCGGACGCTCGTAAGTACGCATGCTCACACCTTTCTGTTGCGGATCAGTTACGCAGAGCATCAATAGGCCACCCAATAGCGAAGCCGGATAACCTGTTGAGCTACTGCGGGTCGAACCCTAGCCACGGTCCTTCTTAAGCGATCTAGCATTTCATTACAAATGTCCTATGCGCCGGACTTGGTCACGAGTGATCGACCGTGCTGCCGCGTACTGCTAGACGCGGTCAACGGCTGCCACTCGGAGCGCCCAAGGCTGATCAGATGCATGTCAGCCGGTCCGACGTCCGGCTCGACGATCATGAACGCTGATGCCGACCTCATCGCCGCCGACTGCTGCTAGAGGTCAAGACCTCGCTCGGCCGTAAACTAAAGGGCGGCAGGCGAGGGCGGAACTCGATGGGGGATACTTAGAATAGCTACTTGGTTACATATTGCTGAACTTCTCACACCACTTCAAGATCACCGATCTCAGCCTGTATTCCGTCCGATACGGCCACTTAGCCACGTGGGATCTGCATGATTCCTGAAAGTCCCCGGGCCTACACGCAGGCCGCACCGTCGGACGAGCGACGTTTAAGGAGCTCCTCCTGGCCGGGCTAAGCGCGTCTTATTAGTCCTCGGAGGCCGTCTCCGGTAGCGGGCGCGGTCGGACGCCGAGTTCTGCCATACGGCGCACGTAGGTCTGGTAGTGGCGGTGTGCCTGACCGAGGCGTCCGGCGTTGAGCAGGACTGCGACGAGGCTGAGATGGGTCTGCTCGTCGTAGGGATCCTGCTTGAGTAGGCGCAGTGCGTACCGTACGGTCGCGTCGGTGTCGCCGGCGTCACGTAGTCGTGCAACCAGTGCCCGTAGCAGGGCGATGTGGGTGTCACGGACCTCTTCGGCTAGCTCGACGGCCCACTCTTGGTAAGGGTCGTCTTCGAGAAAATCTCCAGTATGGGCGGTGACGGCGGCCGCGAGTCGCGCGGTTACATCCGGCGTTCTCGCTCGGTGGGTGTCGAGGGCAGCGGTGGCTTGAGTGAGGAACTCCTCGACATCGACTTTGACCTGGGCACGGTTCAATGACACCGCGCCGTCGGTGACGACCAAGGGATCTACGCCTGTCAGGTAGGGCTGCAGTACATCGCGGACCGTGGAGAGCAGTACGGAGAGCCGGTTGGCGGCCACGACCGGGTTCGCTTCCGGCCACAACAGCTCCAGCAGCTGATCACGGGGGACCGGCCGGCGCCGCGCAACTAAGATCTTCAACAGGTCTCGGGCTTTTTTCGACTTCCATGCAGTATTCGGAATCGGCACGTCGTCGCAGACCACGCGGAACACACCGAGCGTCAGGATGGACACCGGGGGCGCGGACCGAACCAGCGCGCCCAACGGTCCGGCGACCCGCCGTGACTCGACGTCAACGCCGTGGTCCCGAAGCATCTGGTCGGCGAGGTAGGCGTCGAAGTGGGCAATGGGCGCGCCGATGCGGGCGGCCACGATTTTGGTCGCGGCTTCCTCCAGGCGACAGCCCGTTTCCTGCCAGATGTCGATTGCCTCTCGAAGCGGGGTGGCAGCCACGGCGGGATTGCGGGAGGCCAGCACGCCCAGAGTGATGGCCTCGGCCAGTCCTGGGTTGTCCTGCCGCTGCCGCGCGATCAGAGCAGCCTGGTGGGCATCTGCTGAGGCACGCTGTCGGTCACTACCCATCAAGTTGACCCAGCCGCGGGTCAACAGTGCCGGGACCGTGCGGAGCGCTTCGTCCAACTCCACGGCATGGTCCGCACACTCACGAGCTCGCTTAAGGTCATCCGCCGCAGTGATGCGTGCCAGACCGATCAGCGCCGAACTGAGGCCGAACACGTCGTGGCAGGGCTCGGCGAGGGTTAGGGCCTCCTCGTAGGCGGCCTGGGCCCGGATCAGTTGGCCCCTGGTTCGATGGAGATCACCTAGGCCACACAGGGGCCAGGCCAGAAATCGCGAGCCGACGCGCTGGAAAATGTCGATCGCGGTGACGAAGTCGCCCTCCGCCGCCTCCAACATTGCCAGGCGCCCGCGGGCGCGGCCGCGGGTGGTGAGTACATGCGCGATGAAAAAAGGGTTCTCGCATCGCTCGCTGAGGCTCAACGCGATCTCGGCGTCGGCCAACGCATGCCGGGGCGCACCCCCTTCGAACTGGT
>JALZDV010000091.1 GCA_030862345.1 Actinomycetota bacterium
GGCACGACCCGCTCGGCACCATCCGGTCCCCCCTCGACGACAACGGTCTCGGACTCGGTGCCGTAACGAGCAACCAGCCAGGGGTCCGCATCGAGAGAGCCGAGCCGCTGCGGGGTAGCCGCGCCGACCAGCGGCAGCTGGCGCGTACGGCAGGCAGCCGTCCGACCGAGGATCGACAGCACGCGGTCGACCGCCTCTTCGGCCATCGCCCGGTAGGTGGTGAGTTTGCCGCCGGTGATCGTGAGCACCCCGGACGCGTCCCGAGTGATCAGATGCCGCCGGGAGAGATCCGCGCTCCCGGCCGAGCGACCTCCGGCGACCAATGGCCGCAACCCGGCGAAGGTGCCGCCGACGTCCCGGGGTCGCAGGGGCCGGGCCAGCGCGGTGTTGATGGTGTCCAGCAGCACGTCGACCTCCCCAGCGTCGGGGCGTGGGTCGGCTTCCCCGATCGGTCCGGGCGCCGGCTCGTCGGTGATCCCGATGTAGGTGCGGCCGTCGAGTTGGGGCAGCGCGAAGACGTACCTGCTCGTCGAGCCGGCTAGCGGCACAGTCAACGCAGCAAGCGGGGCACCGATCAGGTCACTGGCCACGACCAGGTGCGACCCGCGGCTGGGACGTAATGAAACCCCGCTGGTGAGTTCGCCGGCCCACACACCGGTGGCATTGACGACCACCCGAGCCTCCACCGAAAACGCCGGGCCCGTGGTCCAGCGGTCGAGCAAGTCCGCGCCGCCCGCGCCGAGCGACGTGGCCTGCACTCGGGGAAGGATCGCAGCGCCGTAGAGCGCCGCCGTACGCGCCAGTCCCAGTACCAGCCGGGCGTCGTCGATCAACTGTCCGTCCCAGAAGACGACTCCCCCGCGGGCCTCGCGGCGCAGTCCGGGCACCAATCCTCGCGCCTGCGCCCGGCCCACCCAGCGGGCCCGCGGCAGCGACGCCAGTCCCCCCGGCAGTCCGGTACGCAACATGTCTCCGGCACCGGTTCCAAGCCGACCCAGTGTCACGGCCGTCCGACCCGCAGTGGACGGAATCAGGAACGGCAGTGGACGGATCAGATGCGGCGCGGTGCGGCCCATCAACATCGCCCGCTCCCGGGCGCTGGCCCGGGCCAGTCTCAGGTCGCCATGTGCCAGGTACCGAAGCCCGCCATGGACGAGCTTGCTGCTCCACCGACTGGTCCCCTGGGCCAGGTCGCCGCGCTCCACGAGGGCTACGTGCAGTCCGCGACTGGCCGCGTCGAGGGCGATGCCGGCGCCGGTGACCCCGCCGCCGACGACCAGCAGGTCCACCCCGGTTCGCCGCAGGGCGTCGAGGTCGCTGGCTCGACCGGCTGCGTCGAGGCACGGCCAGGGAATCGGCACGGTGTCCAGCATCCCGCGCGGCCGGGCCCATGGGCGGCTTACTGGGTAAACTCCGCAGCCATGACCGGAGTGGAGGAGCGAGCCGAGCTCAGCCTCACCGGTTGGGGACAATCGGCTCCCCGCCACGTGCTGCCCAATACCGCCCGAAAGTGGCTGCAGCGTGAGATCGGCTGGATGCCACGCTCCACACCGTCGGAGATCCTCGCCTCGGTCACGACCGCCGCCACCCGGTTACCCGACGCCAGCAGCGCAGCCCTCATCGAGATCGTCGGTCACGAACAGGTCCGCACCGACGGTCCTAGCCGGCTGCGCCGAGGGTCCGGGCGCAGCTATCTCGACCTGATCCGGCGCCGCAGTGGAGACGTCTCCGGGCTACCCGATGTGGTCGTGCTGCCCGGCTCGCATGACGAGGTGCTCGCCGTGTTGGCGCGCTGCGCGAAGGACGACCTGGCCGTGGTGCCCTACGGCGGGGGGACCAGCGTCGTCGGTGGCCTGGCCGGAGGTGCTGGCGAGCACCGTGCCGTCGTCACCATCGACGTCAGCCGCCTGAATTCCATCGACTCGATCGATACCAAGTCCCTGCTGGTCACCGTCGGCCCCGGTATGCGAGCGCCGGAGTTCGAGGCCAGAATGGCTCGCTACGGCCTGACGCTCGGGCACTTCCCGCAGAGCTACGAGTTCGCCACCCTCGGCGGCTACGCGGCGACCCGTTCGGCCGGCCAGGCATCCAACGGGTACGGCCGCTTCGATGAACTCGTCGCCGCCGTTCGCCTTGCCACGCCAGTCGGGGACTGGCGGGTGGGACGGCCACCTTCCAGCGCTGCCGGGCCGGATCTGCTGGGACTGATCCTCGGCTCCGAGGGCATCTTCGGCGTCCTGACCGAACTGACGCTTCGGGTGCGACCGGCGCCGGAGACCAGGCAGTACGAGGGCTGGTCCTTCCGGTCCCTGCCGCGAGCTCTCGAGGGGCTGCGTCAACTCTCCCGGGCGGGCATGTTGCCGGACATCACCCGACTTTCGGATCCGGACGAGACCCGGGCCAACCTCATGCTGTCCGGGAGCTCGAAGGCAGCTGCGCTGCAACGGCTCCTGCGGGCTCGAGGCCACGGAGGGGGATGCCTGCTCATCCTCGGGTGGGAGGGCGACGACGAGTCCGTCGGAGTGCGTCGGCGGGCAACCAGCTCGATGCTTCGCCGTTGTGAGGGGATCCGCCTCGGCCGTACGGTCGGCCAGAGTTGGCTGTCCAATCGCTACGCCGGTCCGTACGTGCGTGACGCGCTGCTTGACGTCGGTCTGCTCGTCGAGACCCTGGAAACGGCCGCGGCCTGGACCGATCTGATGGACGTCTACGAGGGAACTCGACGCACCCTCATGGATTCTTTGTCCACCCGGGACAACAGCCCGTTGGTGATGTGTCATGTGTCCCACATCTATCCGACCGGTGCTTCGCTGTACTTCACGGTTGTGGCCGACCGGGACGATGACCGCCCGCTGCAGCAGTGGTTGCTGGCCAAGCGCTCCGCGACCGATGCGTTGCTGTCCAAGGGCGGAGTGCTCACCCACCATCACGCCGTGGGCATCGACCATGCACCCTGGCTTGCTCAGGAGATCGGCGACCTAGGCGTGGCAGTCCTGCATGCGGTCAAGGATCGGCTCGATCCGACCGGGATCTGCAACCCGTGTGTCCTTTTCGGCCGACGGTAGCCGAACCGCCGAGGGGCACCCGATCAGAAGAGGCTGAAGTACTCGCGTTGTTCCCAGTCCGAAACGTGCGCGAGGTACCGGTCGACCTCGGAGCGCTTGATCGTCAGGAACCAGTCGACAACGTCTCGGCCGAGCGCGGCTGCGAAGGCCTCGTCCGCATCCAGTGCCTCGAGGGCAGCCATCAGCGAGCGGGGCAACAGCTCGGCCTCGGCGCCGTACGGATCTTCGGTGCCGGTGCCGGCCGCCAACCCGGCGTCAAGGCCGTCCAGTCCGCTGATCACCTGCGAAGCGAGGTAGAGGTACGGATTGGCCGCAGGCTCGCCCGAGCGATTTTCCAGTCGGGTATCGGGGTCGTGGGCACCGCCGATGACTCGGACCATGGCTCCCTTGTTGTCGTGTCCCCAGACGATCCGATCAGGGGCCAGGGAGTACGGGCGGTAGCGCTTGTACCCGTTGATGGTCGGCGTGGTGAAGGCCGAAGCAGCCGGGGCATGACGCAACAGTCCGGCCAGCCACTGCTGCCCCGTCGGCGAGAGCCAGTTTGCGTCGGAGGGTAGGAAGGCAGCGGCGCCAGAGTCGAGGTGACGTAGCGACTGGTGCAGATGCCATCCGGTCGATGCCGACTCGGTGCCCGCCGGACGGGACATGAATGTCGCGTGCAGCCCGTGCCGTCGGCACAGCTGACGGATCGCCGACCGGCACAGCAGTACGTCGTCGCCGGCCCGCAGCGCCTCGGTCGGCGACAGGGTCAGCTCCAGCTGGCTCGCGCCGAATTCGAGCTCCAGCGAACGCACCGGCAGATCCAGCGCCTCCAGGCCGCGATGCAGTATGCCGACCAGGTCATCGAGGGAGTCCAGCCCTTCCTCATGCAGCAACTGGGCGCCGACGGTGGTCGGTCGAACTGCCGGGGCCCGTCCGGGGGCTCCCGGCTGGCTGATGCTCGCCGCGCGAAGTCCGGGGTCATCCAGCTGGAAGACGTGGAACTCCAGCTCCACGCCGACTGTCATCACAAAGCGCTTGGCCGCCAAGCGGTCCAAGCACTTGCCGAGGATGCGCCGGGTATCGAATGGCACCTCCGAGCCGTCCGGGAAGTAAGCATCACACAGCATCCAGCCGGTTGCCGGAGCCCAGGGGAGCACGCGGAACGTCGTCGGATCCCCGACCAGGACCATGTCGCCCACGCCTGAGAGCTGCGGCATGTCGATCCCCGCGCCGGAAGTGAACACCGGGAACGCCGTTCGACCGGAGGTGTCCTTGAGTACCAACGAGGACGGCACCGTCAGTCCGGTTCGGAGGACTCCGGCTAGGGCCGTACGAGTGATCGTCTTGCCTCGCAGGATTCCGTGCTGATCCCCGAAGGACATCCGGACGCGTTCGATGCCGCGTTCGTCCATGACCCGGCGAACCTGGGCCGCAGCCGAATGTGCCGCCTCATCCCACAGTCCGTGGCGCTCGACGAAGCCGTGCCGATCGGCGGCGAGCAGTGGCCGGGCGCTGGGCCCTGCACCCCCTTCGGCCATCGGGCGCTCGTCGGTGTTGCGGCCCATCACTCGAGCTTCGGCTTTGCCGCCCATGGTGATCTGGCCCGCCGGTCAGCTTCATGCGCGCGCCACTGGTCCTCCCAGCCGGGTACCCGGCAGACCGTGTCGATCGCTATCGGACCGGTCAGCTGTGCCGCCTGCTCGGCATGAACTGCATGCGCCGGCAGGGCGGCACCGGTCTCGTGGGCATCGATCGCTCTGAGCAGGAGTCGCCGGTTAGCCGTCACCGCGCGGTCGGAGACGCCGAGGCGCTCGACCGTACGGTCCTGGATGGGGCCCATGCTCTCAACCGCCCACTGGTCGTGGACGTTGATGTCGAGGCCCATGCCGGTGTAGGTGAGGTCGCGTTGCTCGGCCGGGTCAAAGCCCCAGTTGTTGCGCCGGTTCCGTAACGGCCGGTAATCCGGGAGGCTCACCTCCTGCAGGCGTTGGGCCAGCAGCGTTTCGCGGTCCGTCACGGCTGCGAAGTCGTAGAGGATCATGTACCAGTAGTGGTTCTCGTCATCGATGGGCACGTGCCACTGGCAGAAGGCCTTGTCGTTGCCGAAGGGCACTACGAACGCGTTCGGGAACACCAGGTTCGTGATCCGGACATGGCGGGTCTGCTCGTCGAGGTGCCGGATGGCATAGACCCGCAGCCCATGCTCGGCGCTTTCCACCTCGATGTCTGGTCGGAAGCTCTCCCCCACGATGGCCGACAGCGTCTTGCCGGTGCCGGCGACCTCCTCCCGGAACTGCTGGCCGTAGGACTCCCGCGGGTCCTCCTTCAGGAACCGGTGCAGGAAGGAGACGTGACTCGGGTCGATGCCGCCCTCGACGCCCTGCAGCCAGTTGCACTCCCACAATCCCTTGAACGCGAATGTGTACTCCTCCGGCGCGGTGAAGCAGTCGTAGTCCGGGAACGGGGGCGGATCGCCGGCCCCCAGATAGGCGAACACGATGCCGTTTCGTTCGATACAGGGGTAGCTCGCGATCCGGATCTTCTCAGCGAAACGGCTGTGCGGCGGCTCGGCCGGCTGTTCCAGGCAGCGACCGTCGGCCGCGTACAGCCAGCCGTGGTAAAGGCAGCGCAGACCTCCGTCTTCGACCCGGCCGTACGCCAGATCCACTCCGCGGTGGGCACAGAACCGGCTGATCAGCCCCCGCCGGCCGTCCTCGGTGCTGAACAGCACCAGGTCTTCCCCGAGCAGCCGGATCGGGGTGACCGGGCGGTCGCCGGACAGTTCGGACACCAGTGCGGCTGGTTGCCAGTACGCACGCAGTAGGCCGCCCGCCGGGGTGGACGGCCCGGTCCGGGTGATCCGTTCGTTGTCGGCCGCAGACAGCACCAGCCGATCCTGTCAGGCGCTGCCTTGCACACAAGGTGCTTGGCCCGTCCGGCGACCCCAGAATGTGGGTGACCGGCCCCAGGTTGTTCGCCTACCCTGCCCAGGGTGACCGAACGCGCGTACGCCGACAGCGAGGTCGGCCGGCTGCGGACCGTCCTGCTGCATCGCCCGGGTCCAGAACTCAAGCGGCTCACGCCGCGTAACAACGATGCGCTGCTCTTCGACGACATCCCGTGGGTGGGCCGGGCCCAGGAGGAGCACGACGCCTTCGCGGCCTCGTTGGGTGAGCATGGTGTCGAGGTGCTCTACGTCGACCAGCTGCTCACCGAGGTCATGGCGGTACCGGCGGCCCGTGCGGAGGTCATAGCGGGCGCGGTCGACGATCCACGGCTGGGTGTCACGCTGCGCGACGTCGCGGCCTGCCATCTCGCCGACCTCGCCGCCGATGACCTGGCAGCGGCGCTGATCGCCGGCGTCGGCCACGACGAGTTGCCGGGTGCGCGCGGATTGGCTCACCAGCTGATGCCATCGGTGGACTTCGTCATCCCGCCGCTGCCCAATCTGCTTTTCACCCGGGACTCATCGGTCGTGGTGGGCAACCAGGTGGCGGTGACCTCCTTGGCCATGCCGGCGCGCACCCGGGAAACCACGCTGACCCGCGCGATCTACACCCATCACCCCAGGTTCGCCGGCGTCCAGCGGCTCTACGGTCCGAGCCTGGAGCACATGGAGGGCGGCGACGTACTTCTCCTTGCGAAGGGTGTCGTTGCGGTCGGCGTCGGTGAGCGTACGACGCCAGCAGGTGCAGAGCGCTTGGCCCGCAGGGTATTCCACCGCGGTCTGGCACACACGGTCCTAGTCGTACCGGTTCCCCAGCAGCGAGCCACGATGCATCTGGACACGATCTGCACGATGGTGGATGTCGACGCCGTCGTGATGTACCCGAACATTGCCACCGACCTGGTCGCGTGGACGCTGAGCGAACCGGACGGTCTGCCCGCGGAGGCCGCAGACGAGGATGGGGAGCTGGCCATCACTGGCCCCGAGCCCTTCCTGGTCGCGGCCTCCAAGGCGATGCAGATCGACCGGCTGCGGGTCATCGACACCGGTCTCGACCCGATCACCGCCGAGCGCGAGCAATGGGACGACGGCAACAACACACTGGCCGTGGCCCCGCGGCTGGCCGTCGCGTACGAGCGCAATGTTGTAACCAACGCGGCCCTCGAGGACCAGGGCATCGAGGTGCTCCGGCTGGCCGGCAGCGAACTGGGCAGCGGGCGGGGCGGACCCCGGTGCATGTCCTGCCCGATCCTGCGCGACCCCAGCGGTTAGACGTCCAGTGCTTGAACGAGGAACTCCAGATCGGCGGCGGTTATGCGCATAACCGCAGGATTTCTCGCCCCGTGGCCAC
>JALZDV010000125.1 GCA_030862345.1 Actinomycetota bacterium
CCCTTTTGCGTGGTGCGATGTCGTATGAGCTGACGGACTTAGAAGTCCATGCCGCCCATGCCGCCGTCGCCACCGGGCATCGCCGGCGGGTTCTTCTCCGGCTTGTCCGCGATGACGGCTTCGGTGGTGAGGAACAGGGCGGCGATCGAGGCGGCGTTCTGCAGCGCAGAGCGGACCACCTTGGTCGGGTCGGGGATTCCGGCCTTCAGCATGTCCTCGTACTCGCCGCTGGCGGCGTTGAGGCCCCAACCGAGCTCGAGTCCACGTACCTTCTCCGCAATGACGCCGCCTTCGAGGCCGGCATTGATGGCGATCTGCTTCAGCGGTGCCTCGAGGGCGACCCGGACGATGTTCGCCCCGGTGGCCTCGTCGCCGGTCAGGTCCAGCTTCTCGAATGCGGTGGTGCCGGCCTGCAGCAGCGCGACGCCACCACCGGCGACAACGCCCTCTTCGACGGCAGCCTTCGCGTTGCGGACGGCGTCCTCGATGCGGTGCTTACGCTCCTTGAGCTCCACCTCGGTGGCTGCTCCGGCCTTGATCACCGCAACACCGCCGGCCAGCTTCGCCAGGCGCTCCTGCAGCTTCTCCCGGTCGTAGTCGGAGTCGCTGTTCTCGATCTCGGCGCGGATCTGGTTGACCCGGCCGGCGATCTGGTCGCTGTCGCCCGAGCCCTCGATGATCGTGGTCTCGTCCTTGGTGGTCACGAACTTCCGTGCCCGGCCGAGCAGTTCCAGACCAGCGTTGTCGAGCTTGAGGCCGACCTCCTCGCTGATCACCTGACCACCGGTGAGGATGGCGATGTCAGCGAGCATTGCCTTGCGACGGTCACCGAAACCGGGGGCCTTCACCGCGACTGACTTGAACGTCCCGCGGATCTTGTTGACCACCAGGGTGGCAAGGGCTTCGCCCTCGACGTCCTCGGCGATGATCGCCAGCGGCTTACCGGACTGCATGACCTTCTCCAGCAGCGGGAGCAGGTCCTTGACCGCGGAGATCTTGGAGTTGACGACCAGGATGTACGGGTCGTCGAGCACGGTCTCCATGCGCTCGGCGTCGGTGACGAAGTACGCCGAGAGGTGACCCTTGTCGAAGCGCATACCTTCGGTGAGCTCGAGTTCGAGCCCGAAGGTGTTGGACTCCTCGACGGTGATGACGCCTTCCTTGCCGACCTTGTCCATGGCCTCGGCGATGAGCTCGCCGATGGCCGGGTCGCCGGCCGAGATGGAGGCAGTGTTGGCGATCTGCTCCTTTGTCTCGACGTCCTTGGCGACGTTGGTGAGGTACTCCGATACCGCCTCGACCGCCTTCTCGATGCCCTTTTTCAGGTCCATCGGGTTGGCGCCGGCTGCGACATTGCGCAGACCCTCCCGGACGAGTGCCTGCGCCAAGACCGTTGCAGTCGTGGTGCCGTCTCCGGCGACATCGTCAGTCTTCTTGGCAACTTCCTTGACGAGCTCGGCCCCGATCTTCTCCCACGGGTCTTCGAGCTCGATCTCCTTGGCGATGCTCACACCATCATTGGTGATGGTGGGCGCGCCCCACTTCTTTTCGAGGACGACGTTGCGCCCCTTGGGGCCGAGGGTCACCCTTACTGCGTCGGCGAGGATGTTCATTCCTCGCTCGAGGCCGCGGCGCGCCTCTTCGTCGAACGCGATCATCTTGGCCATGCGGTGTGGTCCTCCATGGAATGGACGTTTATGGGGTCGGATGGCGCCCGCGACGGACGGCCCCCTCGCCTGACGGCACTCCTTGCGCGCCGCGGCTGACGGCCTCACCAACCGACCAATGGTTGGCACTCGACGGGGCCGAGTGCCAACTCCGAGTCTGGCACTCGACGGGGCCGAGTGCAAGCCGGGGGTCCTCAGACGACTCAGGGGACCCTTGCAACGATAGGTTGGTTGCAGACTTCCCCTGACGGGTACCCGGACAGCACGAAGGGCCCCTCCGGTGGGAAGGGCCCTTCGTTTAGGTCAGGAACTCAGGCAAGCCGTACGGAGTCGGCCTGCGGACCCTTGTCTCCCTGGACGACCTCGAACTCGACGCGCTGACCCTCGTCGAGGCTCTTGTAGCCGTCCATGCTGATCGC
Source organism: Actinomycetota bacterium (assembly GCA_030862345.1). Lineage (GTDB taxonomy): Bacteria > Actinomycetota > Actinomycetes > Mycobacteriales > Geodermatophilaceae > JACCQS01. The sequence continues at coordinate 2,087 of JALZDV010000125.1, forward strand.
GGAGTAGTGAACGAAAACGTCCTGTCCACCATCCACTGCAATGAAGCCGAAACCCTTCTCGGCGTTGAACCACTTCACTGTGCCTTGTGCCACGTGATATCTCCCACGTTCTGTTGCGAGGCACGCCTGCACCTGGTGGGAAAGCGGGGGTCTTGCTCTTGCGCCCGCAGACACGAACGAGGAACGACGACCAAGGCAGAACGTACCGGACTCCGGGACCCCGTGGCCACGGGCAGCGAAATTTCTCTCCGGCGGTTGGCGGCCTGATCGCCGTCCGGCTACGCCGTTTGGGGACGCCTGAATCGGGAAACCAACCGCTTGGAGGTGGCGCTCGTGCCCGAGGACCGCAGTGCGGCAACCGTGGAACCGATCGATGTCGTCATCGTCGGAGGGGGCAGCGCGGGATTGAGCGCGGCCCTGGCACTGAGCCGGGCCAGACGCAGGGTGCTGGTGGTCGACCGCGGCACTCCCCGCAATCGGCACGCCAAACACCTGCACGGGTATCTGAGCCGCGACGGTGCAGAGCCGGCAGAACTGCTCGAGATCGGACGCCGGGAGGTGGGGCGTTACGGCGGCGAGTTCCACGACGGCAAGGTGACCGCGATCGTGAAGCGCCACGATGAGTTCCACGTGGCACTGGCCGAGGGCGGCTCCCTGCGCGCCAGGCGGGTACTTATCAGCACCGGTGTGACCGACGAGCTACCAGAGATTCCGGGGGTCTCGGACCGCTTCGGCATCGACGTACTGCACTGTCCGTACTGCCACGGGTACGAGGTGCGGTACAAAGCTGTGGCGGTGCTGGCCAATGACCCGGAAGCGGTCGACGAGGCGTTGATGCTTCGACAGTGGTCCCAAGATGTCACCCTCCTCCTGCACAGCGTCGATCCCCAGCAGGTCGGCGACGACCATATGGAACGGCTGGCCGCACGCGACATCAGGGTCATTCCGGGCAAGATCGTCGAGTTGCTCGCAGCCGACGATCAACTCAGCGCCGTTCGGGTGGCCGATGGAAGGACTGTCGACTGCGAGGCGCTCTTCGTCGCTCCTCGGTTGTGGGCGAATGACGAGTTGCTCGCCGCACTAGACGTGGAACTGGACCGCGACGAGAGGAGCTCATGGGTGAAGGCCGACGAGGACGGCGCCACGTCCGTCGCGGGCGTCTGGGCGGCCGGAAATCTTACCGACCCTTCAGCGCAGCTGCTCACGGCGGCCGAGAGCGGCTCCCGGGCAGCGATCGCCATCAATGCCGACCTGATCGACGAGGACGTGGAGCAAGCCGTCGCGGCGAGGCGCGCCTCAGCCAAGGGTGGCGACCCGCCGGCTGACCAGCCGCGGCGTTCACTCCAGCAGGCCGGCCGCGCGCGCTGACTTGAGCGAGGGCTCGATCGTCATCGTGGGTGCGACGACCTGTGCCACCGGTTCGAGCGTCTTGAGACCGTCGCCGGTGTTGAGGATTACGGTCTCGGCGGCCGGGTCCAAGACGCCGCTGGCCAGCATCGCCTTAAGACAGCCCACCGTGACGCCGCCCGCGGTCTCGCCGAACACGCCTGCAGTACGGGCCAGGATCTGGATGCCGGCCACGATCTCGGCATCGCCGACGTGCGCGATCGAGCCGCCGGTACGGCGAATCGCGTCCAAGGCGTACGGCCCATCGGCCGGGTTGCCGATGTTGAGGGACTTCGCGATCCCGGTCGGCTTCACCGGGGTCACCACGTCCAAGCCCTCGGCGAACGCGGTCGCGATCGGCGCGCACCCGGAGGATTGGGCGCCGAAGACCTTGCACGCGGTGTCCTCGACCAGACCGGCAGCGACCAACTCGCGGAAGGCCTTGTCCACCTTCGTCAGCAGCGAGCCGGATGCCACCGGGATGACGACCTGGGCCGGAAGTCGCCAGCCGAGTTGTTCGGCAATCTCGTACCCAACCGTCTTCGATCCCTCGGCGTAGTACGGCCGGACGTTCTGGTTGACGAACGCGGTGTCCTCGAACTCGTCGGTCTGCTGCAGTTCGGAGGTCAACCGGTTCACGTCGTCGTACGAGCCGTCCACCGCGACAAGGCGTCCGCCGTACACCGCCGTCTGCACGATCTTGCCCGGCTCCAGGTCGCTCGGAATGAAGACAGTGGACTGCCAGCCGGCTCGGGCGGCATGCGCGGCAACGGAGTTGGCCAGGTTGCCCGTCGATGCGCAGGCCAGTCGCCGGAATCCCAGGCCGCCGGCCGCGGTGGCTGCCATCGACACGACACGGTCCTTGAACGAGTGCGTCGGGTTCGCCGAGTCATCCTTGATCCAGAGCTCGGACATCCCGAGTTCGGCGGCCAGGCCCGGCGCGTGGATCAGCGGGGTCAGCCCGGGATTGAGACTGACCCTGGTACTCAGATCGTGGCCGACCGGCAGGAAGCCGACGTAGCGCCAGAGGTTCTTCGGCCCGGCCTCGATCTGCTCCCGGGTCACCGAGGCCAGGACCGCTTCGTCGTAGCCCACCTCGAGCGGGCCGAAACAGGCCGCACAGGCGTGGATCGCGGCCAACGGATAGTCCGCGCCGCAGTTGCGGCAAACCAGCGCGGTGGCCGGACAGGCGATTGTTGTGCTGGGCTGCGACGTCAGCGTCATGGAGCTCTCCTCATCTTTCCCGCACGTGCGGGCCGGAGTTGGCACCTGTCGCCGAATCGCGATGGTTGCCGGGGCTTCGTCGGGCCGGATCCCTCTGCCCCTCTGGATGAGTGGTGCGGGGGAAGTCTAGCCGGGGTCGGTGGGTGTTCGACCTCGGCCCGACCGTGCAGGTGCCGGGCCCATTCCTGGTGGTTTTGGCCAAAACCGCCAGGCACTGGGTTCGGCACGGCATGATGCCCCGCGTGTCCATGTCCTCGCCGAAAGTGCGCATCGTGTACTCCGATCTTGACGGCACGATGGTCGGTCCGCGGGGGTCGTTCTGGTTGGATGCCGACCGCCGGCTGACCGACGTGCCCGGCCGCGCCCTGCTGGACCTGCACCGGGCCGGGATCGACCTCGTTCTGGTCTCCGGCCGCACCCGGTTACAGCTCGTCGAGGCCGGGCGGATCTTCGGTGCGGACGGCTTCATCGCCGAACTGGGCTCGGTGGTCGCTTGGTCTGGATGGCGCGAGCACCAGGTGCTGCCCGGCCAGATGCCGGCGTCGTACGGCGGTCGAACGCCCTTCGACGTGATGGCTGCTCTCGGCATTCCCGACCAGCTTTTCGCGCGCTACCCCGGGCGGCTGGAATGGCACGAGCCCTGGAACGTCGGGCACGAGGTCGACGCCATGATCCGTGGTTCGGTCGACGTGGGCGAGGTCGAGGAGTGGCTGACTGCACGGGGCTGGGGCTGGCTCACGTTGCGCGATAACGGGACGCTGCCGATCTCCCGCAGCACCGGCCTGTCCGCCGACGGTCTGCCGGCGCATGTGTATCACCTGATGCCGCGGGGCCTGTCCAAGGGCGTGGCCGTCCAGTGGGACCTGACGCGACGCGGCATCGACCCGGCCGATGCCATCGCGATCGGGGACAGCATCAGCGACCTGGAGATGGCCGACTCGGTGAGCCGGCTGTGGCTGACGTCGAACGGACTGCACGATCCCGAAGTCGCCTCGCAGGCCGCGGCCCGGGACAACGTCTCGGTCTGCGACGAGGCGGTCGGCCTGGGTTGGGCTCAGGCGATCCGATCCATCCTGCCCTGATGCACGATCTGCTTTCACAACTTCGTTCCAGATTCTCGACCACCCGGGCCGGGCCGCGCACTCCAAAGGGCGGTTCGCTACACAACCGGCGCTATGGGCCCTTCAAAGCGGCGGTTCGCTACACAACCGGCCTTATGCGCCCCTTCAAAGCGCCGGTTCGCTACACAACCGGCCTTAAGCGGTCACCCTCAGGAGACGACGTCCTTGCGCAGGAAGTGTCGGAAGGCCAGCCCGGTGAACAGCGTCGTGTACGCCACGGCGACGATCGCGCCCTGCAGCATGTCGCCGCTGTCGACCGGGGTGAGCAGCATGCCGGTCCACGCGTACTGCTCGTTGGTCGGCAGGTAGTCGCGCAGGAAGCCGAGTTGGTCGATCGAGTCGAGGATGCCGCACACAATGATCGTGAACACCGCGCCGCCGACAGCGGCCAGCGGCGCGTCCGTACGGCAGGAGAGCCAGAACGCGAACGAGCCCACGGTGAGCTGGGTCAGCGCCAGATAGCCGGCGATCGCCAGCAGCCGGGGATAGGCGTCCCCCGGCGCCAGGCTCACCCCGATCGGCGTCTGCGCCGCGCCCCAGCCGAAGAAGATTCCGCCGGCGACGATCGCCGTCATCAGGAGCAGGACCAGCGCGGACAGACTGAGGATCAACGCGGCGGCGTACTTCTGGCGGAGCAGCCGAGCCCGCGGAATGGGCGTGGCCAGGGCATAGCGCAGCGATCCCCACTGCGCCTCGCTGGCGACGGAGTCCCCGAAGAACAGCGCGTAGACGACGACCAGGAAGAACCCGGTCGTCGCGAACAGCACGAACAGGGTGAAGTTCAGGCCGCTCGAGGTCGCGACGTCGACCAGCGAGATCCGGGTGTCGGACTCCCCGCCGCTGTCCCCGCCCTCGACCCCGACCTGCAGGGCGATCAGCAAGACCACCGGGAGCAGGAACATCAAGCCGAAGGTCCACTGCGTACGGCGCCGCTTCAGCTGCCGGATCAGTTCGACCCGCAGCTTCAGAGTCCGCCGAGGGACATACCCAGCAGCAGCTCCGGTGTCATGAACATCTTGTACGGCAACCGCTTCCGCAGGTTCCACTTCAGGGGCAGTCACGACCGGTCCTCCTCGACCAGGCTGATGAACGCGTCCTCGAGCCGGCGGCGCGGGACCACCCGCTCCACACCGATCCCGGCCGACACCAACCGGCTGACGACCTTCCCGCGCGGATAGCCATCGAGGTCCACGATCAGGCCGTCGTCATCGTCCTCGAGTTGCCGGATCCCCTCGATCGAGGACAGCAGGGCCCGGGCAGCCGGCCGGTCGTCCACACCGAGCAGGACCGCACCCCCGGTCCCGATGATCTCCTCGACACTGCCCTCCGCGATGAGCTTGCCGTGATGCATGACCACCACGTGGGTGCAGGTCTGTTCGACCTCGGCGAGCATGTGACTGGAGATCAGCACCGTCCGACCGGCCTCGACATAGCGATGCAGGACGTCGCGCATCTCCCGGATCTGCGGCGGGTCCAGGCCGTTGGTCGGTTCGTCCAGGACCAGCAGGTCGGGGAGCCCGAGCATCGCCTGGGCCAGGGCCAGCCGCTGGCGCATGCCCTGGCTGTAGGTCTTCACCCGCTTGTTGATGGCGGTCCCGAGGCCGGCGATTGCCAGGGCCTCCTCGACGTGCGCGTCCTGCGCGGGACGACCGGTGGCCGCCCAGTACAGGGAGAGGTTGTCCTTGCCCGACAGGTGCGGCAAGGCACCGGTTCCTTCGACGAAGGCACCAATCCTGGACAGCACCGGCGCGCCGAAGGTGACTTTGTGCCCGAAAACCCGGATCTCACCCTCGGTGGGCCGGATCAGCCCCATTGCCATCCGCAGCGCCGTGGTCTTGCCCGCCCCGTTGGGACCGAGCAGTCCCACGACCTGACCGTGCCGGACCTGAAAGGACAGGTCCTGTACGGCCTTGAGCCCGTCGGGGTAGGTCTTGCTCAGTCCGCGTACGACGAGCGGTACGTCGGCGATCTCCGGATCGATTGTCGACGCGCGCGCCCGATTGCGCCGGCCCCACCAGAACACGATGCCGGTCAGGACCAGCCCGAGTCCGGCCACGATCGAGGCGAAGAGCAACCAGGCCGGCTGACCGCTGGCGCCCACGGTGCCGTGGACCGTGGGCACGGACAGCGCGGCTCCCGACGGCAGCCCGACGCCGTACACAACTGGATCCAGCGGCGTGCTGTACCCCTGATCGGTGGTGCTCAACACCAGTAGCAGAGAGTGCCCGGTCTCTAGTCGGTGCACCAGCGGCGGAAGGGTGATGTCGATCGGAGCCGCATCCCGCGGGTCGGCAGACAGTCCGGACAGCCGAAGCGGTGCAACGCCTCCCAGCAGTGTCGGCAAGCCGTTCTCGGTCGTGTCGTACATCTTCGCGAACAGCACGGCCGTACCCGTGGGTGAGGTGACCAGCACCTGGGTCTGGACCGACCCCACGATGTCGATTGACGTCGTCATCGGGTCAGTGCTGAAGAAGGCCGACTGGCCTGGAATGTCCAGTAGCGCCCCCGCGCCCAGTGCGCCGCCCAGCGAGCTCAGGCCGGCACTGAGCCCCGGGATCGTCGAGATCGCTGCGGGTAGGCCACCGGCGGGGTTGACCACCGGCTGCACGGGTGGCCCACGCAAATCCACGTCGCTGGTGGTGGCCTCCGGCGTGCTGCCGTCCGCGGCGGTCAGACCGGGGTAGGCGGGAAGCGTGCTGATCCGCTCGTCCCCATCACCGGACGCTGTGGTTCCGGCGGCCAGGGCGTTGGGCTCGGGGAACTCGAAGCTGGTCCCCGGGTCGGCCCCGGTGCCCTTGAGGTAGTGGTCGAACCAGGCGAGGGTGAGGTCGCGCAGCCGGGCCACATCGTCGGGATTGCTTCCACCGTCGTGTCCGCCGCGGTACCAGACCATCTTCACCGGAGTGCCGTTCCCGGCGATCCCGCGGGCGTTCGCGTCGGCCTCGCTGAGCGGGAACAGGGTGTCCGACAGTCCCTGGACCAGCATCGTCGGGGCGTTGATCCGATCGAGTACGCCGGCCGGACTGACCCGGTCGAGAAGTTCGGCCATCTCGGGGCTGAGCCGGCCGGTGACGGCAGCCTCCTGGTAGGCCGCGCAGACCTCGAGCCGGAACCGGCCGCAGGTGAGGTCGGAAACGTCCAGCGTCCCGGGCGTAGGCTCCGCCGCCCGGTCACCGCCGGAGCCGGCGCCGCCGACTCCCGACGCCGTACTGAAGAACAGCCCTGCCCACAGCTTCTTGAACACTCCGTCGTCGCCGGGCTCCGGAGCGCCGGCGAAGGCGTCATCCTCGGGTGTGCCCACCTGATCCGGGAACAGGGACCTGGTCAGCGAGTTCCAGGTGATCTGCGGGACGATCGCATCGATCCGGTCGTCGTAGGCCGCACCCAGCAACGCCAACGCCCCACCGTAGGAAGCGCCGGTCACTCCGACCACCGGGTCGCCGTCGGAGTCGGTCGCGACCTCGGCCCGATCAGCCAGCAGATCGATCATGACCGACAGGTCGGCGATCTCGAACTCGGGATCATTGAGGCCGATCAGCCCGCCGCTGCCGCCGTGGCCGCGCGCGGAGTAGGTGAGGACGACATATCCGGCCTCGGCCAGCCTCTGCGCCTCGGTCGCGACGCTGTCCTTGGAGCCGCCGAAGCCGTGCCCCACGATCACCGCCGGTGCAGGGCTTCCCTGGCTGGCCGCCGGAACGTACAGGCTGGTGTCCAGAACGACATCCTCGTCGCCGTCGGCCGGGACGGTCATCGTCTCGATGCCGACGTCGTCGGCCGCGACCGCCGCCGTGGCCAGGACGACCTGCCCCGGTACGGCCACGCCGAGCAGGAGCGGGACAGCAAGCATGCGGCGCGCCGAGGAGCCGATCCCAGAACCGAACAGGCGCAGGGGTCGGGACGGCGGCATGGAACCTGCAACGCGCGGCTGCTGACGGTTAGTTCCGTGCGCTGCAGAGATACGTAACCCTGCGTACGGGATGGCGCGTGCCGCTACGACCTACCGATGACTCGCAAATGATCGGAGGTCCTGGATGAGGTGGGCGGCGCCGGCGGCACGAAGAGCGTCCGCCGGGGTGGTTGTCAGCACACCGATCACCGCTGAGATCCCGGCGGCCACCGCAGCCGTGACGCCGGAGGTGGAGTCCTCGAACGCGACCACCCGGTCCGGGTCGACGCCCAGCCGGCTGCAGGCCAGGAGGTATCCCTCCGGCTCGGGTTTACCGGCCGTGACGTCCTCGGCGCTGACCACCGCAGCCACCAGATCGGAGACCCCGAGCACCTTCAAGCTGGGGCCCACCCATGCGCGTACCGCCGAGGTCACAACGGCCACGGGGATTTTCTTTGCGTGCACAGCCCGGATTAGCTCGGCTGCTCCGCGTACCGGCTCGGGCTCCAGTTCGACCTCGGCGAGATGAGTCAGGACTTCGCCCAGCAGCGCGTCGGGGTCGTGGTCCTGCCAGGGACCGGCGAGACTGCGAAAGGTGTCTGCTCCGCGCCGCCCGAGGAAGTGCTCGACATAGGTCTGCTCGGAGACCGCCCAGCCACGCGTGTCGAAAAAGGACCGCCAAGCCGCCCGATGGACGCGTTCGCTGTCGACCAGCGTCCCATCCAGATCGAACAAGGCGGCATCCATCGAGTAGAGATCAGGAAGATCGGACGTGCTCACCCAGACCACGTGAACAGCGGCTCTCCGGCCTGCACCACGCCGGTGTCCCTCAGCTCGCTCAACGCCTCGGGCTGGGCCTCCAGAGCGACCACCGGGCAGATCGGTGACCGGCCGCCAGCCTCGATCTCGGAGGGATGCCAGGACACGATGCTCTGCCCGGCCGTTACCGTGCTGCCCTCCTGCACGTGCAGGCGAAACCCGGCGCCCTTCAGTTCGACGGTGTCGATTCCCAGGTGGACGAGCACTCCGGAGCCCTCTTCGCTGACCACGACGAAGGCATGTGGATGCAGTTTGACCAACCGGCCGCTCACCGGAGAGACCACGTCGGCCGGCCCGCGTAGTGGGTCGATGCCCAGGCCGGGCCCGACCAGGCCCTCGGCGAAGACCGGGTCCGGCACGTCCGCCAGGGCAAGCAGTCGCCCCGCCACTGGCGCGAGGACTTGGGTCACAGAAGATCCTCGATGTCACTGGCAATGGTGTCAGCCTGGGTCCCGATCACTACCTGGATGACCTTGCCCGAACGCATCACGCCGTGGGCCCCGGCCGCCTTCAGCACGCTCTCGTCCACCAGGGATGCGTCCGCTACCTCGGTGCGCAGCCGGGTGATGCACGGCTCGATCTCCACAATGTTGTCCGCGCCGCCGAGACCGGCCACGATCTGCTCTGCCTGTGTGCTCATGTTCAACCTCTCATTGGGTGGGCGAACCGTCAGTCTGGGTGACCTTCGACAGGCCGCGGGGTGCGTCGGGGTCCAGGCCGATCCGGCGGGCCAAGGACTCGACCGCCAATTGTGGAGCCACGATCAGTGCCAATGGTGCAACCGCCTCGATCACCCGCGGACCGGGTACGGCGACGTAACACGCCGCGCGGAACGCTTCATCGCCGCCGAACCCGACCACGGTTGCCCTCCGGTCGGCCAGGTCGGCGGCCAATTCGGTCATCGCGCCGAGCAGCGGCCCGTCCGGTGCAGCGATGAGGACCGCGGTCAGCGCCTCGTCCACGACGGCTATCGGGCCGTGCTTGAGGTCGGCGTAGGACAGTCCCCGCACCGGGCGCAGGCAGGTCTCTTCGAGCTTGAGGGCCACCTCCAGCGCGGTCCCGAGCATCAGACCGCGGCCGGTGACCAGGATCGAATCTTCGGTATCCAGCGCGGCCACCACCTCCGCACCGCCGCCGCCGGGTGCTGCCCACTCGCGCAGCACCCGCTCGATCTGCGCGGGTGCGCCGAACAGGTCGCTGTCCAGCTGTTCCGGGTTCGGGGCCAGAGCGGTGGCCAGCACCGCGAGCGCGGCCAGTTGAGCGGTGTAGGACTTGGTGGCCGGTACGGCCAACTCCCGCCCGGCCCGGGTGACCAATGGCAGGTCGGCCGCCGCGGCGAGCGCGCTGTCCGGGTCGTTGGTGATCGCCACCGTTGCCGCACCACATCTTCGCGCCCAGTCCTGGGTCGCCACGATCTCGGCGGTCTCCCCCGATTGGCTCAGCGAGACCACCAGGGTGCTGGACAGGTCGCGTTCGGCTCGATAGTGCGTGGCGATACTGGGTGCGGCCAGGGCTGCCGAAACGTCACTCTGGGTCTCCAGCAGGTAGCGGCCGTAGACCGCGGCATTGTCCGAGGAGCCGCGGGCCGCGAAGAGCACCTGAGTGCGTCCGGCCGCCAGCTTGCGCACGTCTGACCGAAGTGGCACAAGGCTTTCCAGAGTGGCGCTGACCGCAGCCGGCTGCTCGGCGATCTCGCGAGCCATCTGGCTGCTCATCGAGAGGACTTCACCGCGCGGCGGCGGCGGCCGGGGAGACGGTCTCGCGGTCACCGGACCACGCCATCTGGCCGCCGACCCAGGTCGTCCGGGCCATCAGGTCCTCCCCCAGCCAAGTGAGATCCGCGGGTGCTCCGGGGGCCAGCAGGCCGAGGTCGCTGCGGCCTACGGCGTATGCCGGAATCTGGGTGGCCGAGTTGATCGCGCTGCGCAGGTCCAGCCCGCAGTGCAGGACCGAATTGGCGATTGCCTCGTCCATCCGCAACGCGGACCCGGCGATGGCCCCTTCGGCACGCCGTGGCGGCAGACCAGGCTGCACGTCCAGGCAGTCCCCGCCCAATTGGTAACTGCCCGCCGGCATCCCCATGGCGGCAACGGCGTCGCTCACCAGGGCGATAGCTCCGGCGCAGGCACGGAAGGCGATCTCGACCGCGATCGGGGAGGCGTGGTGCAGGTCGACGATCAGACCGCAGGTGAACCGCGGGTCGGTCAGCGCGGCCCCGACGGTTCCCGGGTCTCGGTGTCGCATCGGCCGTTGGGCGTTGTAGAGGTGAGTCACCAGGGTGGCGCCGGCATCGGCTGCGGCGCGGACAGTCGGGGCGTCGGCATCACAGTGCCCGAGTGCCACTCGGACTCCGGCGTCGGTCAACTGCCGAATCGCGGCCAGGGCACCGGCTCGCTCCGGTGCCAGGGTCATGTACGTCAGGCTGCCGGCTGCCGCGCCGAGCAGCGTCGTGATGAGCCCGGGTTCGGGGTCGCTGAGCAGGTCGGCGCGGTGGGCACCGCGGCGCTTCTCGGCCAGGAACGGTCCTTCGAGATGGACGCCCAACGTACGGGCGGCGCCAGGCGCTGCATCCAGGAGCGAACGTAAGGACCCGTAGGCGGTGAGGTTGCCGGCGAGTTGTGCGATCGGCGCGGTGATGAACGTCGGCACGAATGCCGTCACGCCCGTGCTGGGCATCCGCTGGGCCACGCGGACCCACTCGTCGTCGGTGGCCGAGGCGAAGTCCACCCCGAAAGCACCGTTCACCTGGATGTCCACCAGTCCGGGGCACAGGACACCGTCTGGCAGCGTGCTCGTCCCGGTGGCGGCGTCGCGCACCCGAGCGGGTGGGCTGCCCTCGCCGATCTCGTAGACGATTTCGTCAAACAGGATCCATCCCGGCCGGACAAGTCGACCACCGAGGACGACGGTCTGCGCGGCCAGGAGTTGCATGCAGAGACTCCTTTGAGTGCTTGACAGCAAAGTGCGCGCTGGGACATCCTCAACGACGAGTGGACCGTACCAGTCCGGTCCAGCCCCGTCGATGGTCGGACAGGTGCCGCGGGAGGGGGTCTCATGGCCGTCGAAGCGCTGCCCGACGGTCCGATCCCCAAACACGTGCAACTCCGCGAGATCCTCCGGGCGGCAACCCAAGACGTGGCCGCGGCGCACACGCCGATCGGCTCCGAGCGTGAACTGATGGCCCGCCATGACGTGAGCCGGGCAACCGTACGAGAGGCGATCGGCCAGCTGGTGAACGAGGGCCTGCTCTATCGCGTGCACGGAAAAGGAACGTTCATCGCGGCCGAGCGGGTCGAGTCGCAGCTGCATCTGGCCTCGTTCACCGAGGACATGCGCCGACGCGGCCTGGAGCCGATGACCAGAGTGCTGAGCCTCGATCTTGACCGGCCACCGGCCCGCGAGGCGGCCATGCTCGGCCTGGGACCCAGGGATCGCGCCTGGCGGCTCGAGCGGTTACGGATCGCCGGGGGCGACGTCATGGCGCTGGAACTGGGCTGGTATCCCGAGTCGGTGCTCCCCGGACTCGACGAGCACGACCTCACCCAGTCGCTATACACCCTGCTCTCCGAGGTCTACGGCCTCGGCGTCGACTCGGCACAGCAGACCGTCTGGGCAGAGTCGGCCGATGATCGGCGGATCAAGCTGATGGGACTGCCGCCGGGGATCCCCCTGCTCGCTTTTCGTCGCACGTCCTCGGCTGGGCAACTGGCCGTCGAGCACACCCTGTCCTGGTACCGGGGTGACCGGTATCAGGTGCACATGTCGCTGGATCGTCGGATGAGCCCCGACCAGCTTCCCACCCAAGGAGGAAGAGCATGAGTTCAACGAGCTCGACTACAGCGAGCGCGACCACGGACCGCGGGAGCAGGTTCAAGGGACTGGCCGGGTTGCAGCGGTTGGGCCGCAGTCTGATGCTGCCGATCGCCGCTCTTCCGGCGGCGGCGCTGCTGCTCCGACTGGGCCAACCTGATCTGCTGGGCGAGGAAGGGCTCGGCCAGTTCGCCGACTGGCTGCTGCCGGTCGCCGCCGTCGTCGGCGCGGCCGGTGGCGCGATCTTCAGCAACCTGCCGCTGATCTTCGCGGTCGGTGTCGCGATCGGACTGGCCCGAAAGTCCGACGGTTCTACCGCGCTGGCCGCGGTGATCGGGTATGTCGTCCTCGAGGGCGTGTTCGAAGCGATGGCTCCGTACGTGAATGGTGCGCCATCCGAGGACGCACTGGCCGAGGGCGCGGTTCAGGAGCCGATCAACTACGGCGTGCTGGGCGGCATCCTCATCGGAGTCCTGGCTGCGCGCCTGTGGCAGCGGTACTACCGCGTGAAGCTGCCGGACTACCTGGCCTTCTTCGGCGGCCGCCGCTTCGTTCCGATCATCACCGCCTTCGCCGCAATCGTTCTTGGCGTTGTCATGGCCCTGCTCTATCCGCTGTTCGACTACCTGCTGACCAACCTGGGTGAGGCGCTCACCGGCAGCGCCGTGGTCGGCGGTGGACTCTTCGGATTCTTCAACCGGCTGCTCATCCCGCTGGGCGTGCACCACATCCTCAACTCGCTGCTGTGGTTCCAGGTCGGTGAGTACGAGGACACCCAGGGCGACCTCACCCGGTTCTTCGCCGGCGACCCCGAGGCCGGGATCTTCATGACCGGGTTCTTCCCGATCATGATGTTCGCCCTACCGGCCGCTGCACTGGCGATCGCCCACACCGCCAGGCCGCGTCAGAAGAAGGCGGTGTTGGGCATCATGAGCGCTGCCGCGCTCACCTCATTCGTCACCGGCATCACCGAGCCGATCGAGTTCGCGTTCCTCTTCGTGGCCTGGCCGCTCTACCTGATCCACGCGTTGTTGACCGGCGTCTCGATGGCCCTGGTCAACGGTCTGGACATCCACCACGGGTTCGGGTTCTCGGCAGGCGCCATCGACTACGTGCTGAACTTCGGCATAGCCCAGAAGCCACTCCTGCTCATCCCGATCGGGCTGGCCTTCGCCGTCCTGTACTACTTCCTCTTCCGCTGGGTGATCGTCAAATGGAACCTGCGCACGACAGGTAGGGAAGAGGACGACGATGTCGAGGGTGACCCCACGGATCCGGGCAGGGACGACAGCAGCGGCAGGACCAGTGTTGATCGGGCCGCTGAGCGCAGCAGGGCGCAACGGGCCGGCGCGGACGACGCCGCCGCAAGCCAGCGCGAGTGAAGGATCTGCGCGGCATAGGTGTCGCGGGCGGCCGGGTCGCCGGCCCGGTCGCCGCGATGCCACCGCCGCTCGGCGAACCAGCTGAGGGTGCTCGCCTGGAGCAGAAGGCAGACCGCGAGGCAGCGGTTGTTGCGCTGGAGACTTCAACGGGCACCGTCGGGGCAGAACTGTCTGCACGCGCAGACGCCGCCCGGCAGGCTGGGCGAGGCCAGGCTGCCGAGGTGCTTGAGGCGACCGCGATGATGGCGACCGACCCGATGTTGCTTGGCGAGGCGAAGACCCGCATCGGCCAGGGAAGCCCTCCCGAGCGGGCGCTCTGGGATGCGGCCGGGCAGGTCGCCGAGCAGCTGTCGGCACTCGGCGGCTACATGGCCGAGCGCGTTCGCGACGTTCAGGACGTACGCGACCGGGTGGTGGCGGCGCTCACCGGACGCCCGGCCCCTGGCATCCCGGTGCGCGATGAGCCGTTCGTGCTCGTTGCCCGCGACCTGGCACCAGCAGACACCGCCGCCCTGAATCCGGCCGACGTGCTGGCGCTGGTGACCGAGCAGGGAGGTCCGACTAGCCATACCGCCATCCTGGCCCGTGCGTTGGGGCTACCCGCGGTGGTCGCAGTCGCCGGTGCGACCGACCTGGCCGACGGCACCTGGGTGCTGGTCGACGGGGCGCAGGGCACCATCGTGATCGATCCCACCGCGCAGGAGCGCAGCACCGCGGCACGCTCGCAGACGCCGGCGGCGCTGCAGGCCCCCGGTGCGACCTCGGACGGGCACCGGGTGGGGCTCTACGCCAACGTCGGAGACCCGTCGGGGATCGAGGCTGCGGTCGCGGCCGGCGCCGAGGGCGTCGGCCTGTTCCGCACCGAGTTCTGCTTCCTCGACCGGGCGCAGGCTCCATCGGTGAACGAGCAGGTGACGGCCTACCAGCGGGTCTTGCAGGCCTTTCCCGATCGTCGGGTGGTCGTCCGGACTCTGGACGCCGGGGCGGACAAGCCACTGCCGTTCCTGACCGCCGACGACGAGCCCAATCCCGCCCTGGGGGTCCGCGGATTGCGTACGGCCAACCGCTCGCCGCACGTCCTGCAAGATCAGCTGAGCGCGATCGCGCACGCCGCCGCCGACTCGGACACCGACGTGTGGGTGATGGCCCCGATGGTCGCCACCGCGGACGAGGCGCGCGCCTTCACCGAGCAGGCGCACGATGCCGGGCTCGCGACGGCCGGGGTGATGGTCGAGATCCCCTCGGCCGCGCTGACGGCCGACGTGCTGCTGAAGGTTTCCGACTTCGCCAGCCTCGGCACCAACGACCTTGCCCAGTACACGATGGCCGCCGACCGCCAGCTGGGCGCCCTTGCCGCGCTGAACGATCCATGGCAGCCGGCCCTGCTGCGGCTGGTCGCCATGACTGCCGAGGCCGGGACCCAAAGCGGTCGCCCGGTAGGAGTCTGCGGCGAAGCAGCCGCGGATCCGCTGCTCGCCTGCGTCCTGGTGGGTCTGGGTGTCACGAGCTTGTCCATGACACCTCGGGCGTTGCCCGCCGTGGGCGCCCAGCTCGCCAAGGTCACGCTGACCCGATGCGCGCAACTGGCGGAGGCGGCGCTGGCGAGTGAGTCCCCAACTGCCGCCCGGGACTGCGTGGCGAGCATCCTCAACCAGTCCCCGTAGAAGCATCGGAGTCCCCATGCCTGAGCGTCGAGCCGTTGTTGCCAGCTCGGTCGGTCTGCACGCCCGTCCGGCTGCGCTGTTCGCCAAAGCAGCGGCGGATCAGCCGGTCAAGGTGACGATTGCCGTACCCGGGGCCGATGCTGGGGACGGCAGGGGCCCGGTGGAGGCATCGAGCATTCTGGGCCTGATGACCTTGGGTGCCGAGCATGGCGACGAGGTCGTTCTGTCTGCAGAAGGAGAAGGCGCCGAAGCTGCGCTGGATGCACTGGCGGAGTTGATCGGCCGGGACCTCGACGCCTAGGGCAGCCAGTCGCCGACGGCGGCGACGGTCAGTCCGGAGCCGGCCAGCCCGTCGAAGCGCGGTACCGCGCCGCCAGAGATCTCCGGGAACTGGATGACCAACGCGCGTGCGGCTGCCTCTTCAGCGGCATTGCCCGGTGTGAAGAAAGCGGTAGTGGCGTCCAACTGGGTCTCGTTGTAGTTGATCAGCTCGACGATGGGCCAGCCACCGGCTTCCAAGGCCGCGGCGACCCGCGTGGCAAGGCCGCGGGTCAGATTGGGGCTGCTATTCAGCACGGTGACCGGCAGCAGAACCGGCGCGGATGAGGCCGTCGGCGTTCCCGGCGGGGTCGTCGCGGTCGTCGTGGCGCCAGCGGTCGCCGTCTCGGCGACGGTCGAGGTGCTCGATGCGGTCGTGTCCTGCGCGGTCGTGCTCGGTGGGTCACCACTGAGCAGCGAGACCAGACCGAAGACCAACAGAATTACGCCGAGCAGCGCAATCGCGGCCGCGACTGCGATCCTCCGGCGCAAGCGCGGTGCAGGGCCCGGGGGAACGAGGCCCTGCTCGCCGGTCGGATAGGCGCTGAAGGCGTCGCGCCCAGTGGGCTGCTCGCCCGATGCAGCCGACGGATCGCCGGCACTGTGCCTGCCCATTTGCGGCCAACCTTAGCGAGCCGGTGAGGAGCCGGCAGGGCCGCGCGAGGCGGTTCGGAGGCTAGCGGCTCAGCGTTCCAGATCGATGCCGAGGCGGCGAGCCGAACGCTGTCTCTGCCGGCTTGCCCGCAACCGTCGCAGCCGCTTGACAAGCATCGGATCGAAGGCAAGTGCCTCGGGACGGTCGATCAGGCCGTTCAGGACCTGGTAGTAGCGGGTGGCGGACATGTCGAACAGTTCCCGGATCGCCTGCTCCTTGGCACCTGCGTACTTCCACCATTGCCGCTCGAACCCCAGGATCTCCCGATCCCGACGAGCCAGCCCTACGGTGTCGGCGCCGGTCTCCGCGGACTCCTCCGACGGCACCGGTTTGCCGTGCTGCCCGGGAGCAGAACTCGCCTTCATGCGCCGATGCAACCCTTCCCCGGCTCCCCGCCATCCAAATGACAACCATGGCATTCGACTACGGGCGAAGACTAACCGGTTGCCCCGCCGCCTCGTCCTCCGGCACGCCGGACAGCTCCGGGATCGGCTGCTCCGGGCAGGGCAGAGCTCGCCTTCTCCACAGTCCGTCCAAGGAGAAGATCAGGAGGGCCAGCCACACGAGGCAGAAACCCAGCAACCGCGCCGGTGGCATCGGCTCGTTGAAGACCGTCAGCCCGAAGATCAACTGCAGAGTGGGGGCAAGGTACTGCAGCAGCCCCAATGTGGTCAGGGACACCGCGCGGGCCGCGGATGCGAAGAAGAGCAGTGGTACGGCCGTCGCAACGCCCGCGCTGATCAACAGCACGGTGTGCCCGACGCCGACCTGCCCGAAGGCCAGATCCCCGCGGGCGGACAGCACCATCAGGAGCGCGATCGCAGGCAGCACCAGAACACCGCTTTCGACGGCCAGACCCACCGCCGACTCGACCGGGGCGAGCTTCTTGAGCAGGCCGTAGAACCCGAATGTGAAGGCGAGGATCAGCGCGAGATAGGGCAGCCGGCCGTAATCCACCGTGAGCACGACCACGGCCACGGCCGCAAGGGCGACCGCAGCCCACTGCGCAGGACGTAGCCGCTCGCGGAAGAACAGAACGCCTAGTACGACGCTGACCAGCGGATTGATGAAGTAGCCGAGGGAGGTCTCCACCACGAGACTGTTGTTGACGCCGTAGATGTAGGTGAACCAGTTTCCGGCAATCAGGATCGCCGCGCCCCCCAGGATCAGGGTGGTTCGCCGGCTGCGGAACACCGCGCGGACCTTCGCCCAGTTCCTGCCCAGCGCGATCACGACGCTTACGAAGACCAGCGACCACACGAAGCGGTGGGCCAGGATCTCGACCGGGCTGGCCGGTTTCAGCAGCGGCCAGTAGAGCGGGAAAAGGCCCCAGAGGGTATAGGCCGCCACGCCGAACAGCACACCGCGGCGACCCGAAGACATATCAGCGACGCTAACTCACCGGCACTACGGGGCGCTGTCCGACAGCGGCCGGGCTTGCGGAAACCCCAACTCGCGCAGCTCCTGCTGGGCAACAGCCATCGCCCGGTTCGCGGCCGGAACGCCGGCATAGACGGCGGTATGCAGGATCACCTCGGCGATCTCGTCCGGGGTCACACCGTTGTTCTGTACGGCGGCTCGGATGTGCAGGGCGAGTTCCTCGCAGTGCCCCAACGCGGTGAGCACGGTGATGCACAGCATGCTCCGGGTGCGGCGGTCCAGTCCCGGACGCGACCAGATCTCCCCCCATGCCGTACGAGTGAGGTAGTCCTGGAAGTCGGCGGTCAGGGCGGTGGTTCGACCGAGGGCACCTTCCACGTACTCGTCGCCGAGCACCTGACGGCGCAGCGCGTAACCCTGTTCGCGGTGCTCGTCGTCATCCACTGTGAGCCGAATCGGCGATCGAGGGAGCACCATTGGCGGAACTTCCTTTGGAGAAGTGCTCCAGCAGGGCGGCGGTGACCGCCTCCGGTTGGTCGACCGTGGCCAGATGCGCGCACTCCGCGAGTTCGATCAGACGTGAACCCGGTATCCCCGCGGCGATGGTCTGCTGGTGGACCGGCGGGATGGAGGGGTCATCGGCCGCCGCGACGACCAGTGTTGGCGCGGTGATCGCAGCCAGGTCGTCGCTCAGATCCATGTCGCGGATGGCGTCGCAGCAAGCCGCGTACCCGTCAGCGGGGGTCTGCGCGATCATCTCGCGCAGGTAATCCGTGGTCTGTGGGTCGGCGGCTCGCCGCGCATCGGTCAGCCAACGACCGACGACCGTGTCGGCGACCGCGACGGTGCCCTTGGCGCGCACCATCGCCGCTCTTTCGGCCCAGATCTCCGGCGGACCCACCTGGGCCGAGGCACACAGCACAGCGAGCCGGTCCACCCGCTCGGGGTCGCGCGCTGCCAGCCGCAGGGCGACCATGCCGCCCAATGACAGTCCGGCCACGTGCGCCCGCTCTATTCCGAGGTTCTCCAGGAGCGCAACCGCGTCGTCCACGAGATCATCGATGACGTACGGCCCGGGCGGGACCGGTGATTCACCATGTCCGCGGGTGTCGCATCTGACCACCAGGAAGCGCTCGGCCAGCTCTGGCACCTGCCGTTCCCACATGGCCAGCGTGCTGCCGAGTGAGTTCAGTAGCAGAACCGCCGGAGTGCCCGGCGATCCGGTGATCTCATGGTGCAGGGCAATCGCGCCCATCGATTCGTCCCCTCATTGACGGTCCTTGGCTGCTCACTGTGGCTGGTGGTCGTTGGTGGCGAGGTAGTTCGTCAATGCCCGATCGATGAGCGCACCCACGTCGGGGGGCGCAGCGGCGGAGCCGATCGCGGCCAGATTGCTTGCCGTTCGTCGCTCATCAACCCTGACTGACGCCAAGGCATCGTGCAGCCACGCGGCGGACGAGCCTACGCAGCTCAGCAGATCGCTCATGGTCGGCCATTCGGCGTGCCACCCGCCGGCAGCCCGCTCGTGCTCCTGTTCCATCGCCGCGAACAACGTCGCCGCCAGTCCGGGCGCCCGCTTGGCCGCCGATCGCGCTGCCACGGCGGAGACGGGGTTGCGCTTGTGTGCCATGGTGGAACTCGCCCCTCGACGGTCCAGGGCCATGGTGATCTCGGCGACCTCGTTCTGGGTGAGCAGGACTAGGTCGAGGGCGATCTTGCCCAGGATTCCCGAGGCTGTGGCCAATCCCCCGGCGATCTCTCCGATCGGATACCGCAGGGTGTGCCACGGCGCTCGCGCCGGGGCCAGGCCCAACCGTGCGGCGAACGCCTCCGCGATTCGCAGGCCGGTCGCGGCGTCCGGATAGCCGTCCAGGCTGCCCGCGGCTCCGCCCAATTGCGCCGGCAGTCGTGCCTGAACATCGAACAGCTGGGCGCGGATGACGCCGAGGCCGTGCAGCCATTGGGCGGCCTTGAGCCCGAACGTGATCGGGACCGCCTGTTGAAGCAGGGTACGGGCGATCATCGGAGTGTTCCGGTGCCGTCGGGCGAGCGCTGCTGCAATGTTGGCGCAGCCGTCCAGGTCGGGCAACAGCGCCGAGATTGCACGGCTGGTCACCAGCATCGCCGCGGTGTCCACGATGTCTTGACTCGTCGCCCCGTAATGGACATACCTGGCGAACTCAGTCGGGATTGTCTCTCGGATCGCCGCCAGCAAACCCAGCACCGGGTTGCCCGTCCGCTCCGCGAGGATGCCCAGCTCCCGCTCGTCGTAGACACTTATGTCGGCACACGCCGAGGAGATTGCCGCTGCCGCCTCGGCCGGCACGACGCCGAACTGGGCGCACGCGCCGGCCAGCGCGTCCTCGGCGTCCAGCATGGCCTGCAGCCACGATCGGCTGGCTACCTGGTCACGGACCGGACCCCGCTCGTGGGTCCGGGTGAACAGGCCCTCGCTCATGACTTGTCGCCTCGTTCAGACCGCGAAGAAGACGGTCTCGTGGACGCCCTGCAACCTGATGTTCAAGATGTATCCGCCGGCAACGTGGGGCCGCGCGATGAGCGTGGATCGGGCGGCCTCGTCCGGCAACGAGGCGAGCACCGGGTCCTGTGCGTTCGCTGCCGTCTCGTCCCCGAAATAGAGCCGCATGACCACGCGGTGCAGCAGCCCGCGGGCGAAGACCGACACGTCGAGATGCGGCGCCTGCATCCGCCCCTCGTTGTCTCCGACCCGACCCGGCTTGACCGTGTGAATCGCGTACGCACCGTCCGGACCGGTCAGGCTGCGGCCGAACCCACGAAAGCCGTCTCCTGCGGCCGGTACGTTCGGGGCCGCGTGGCCGAACTCCCCGTCCTGATCGGCCTGCCAGGTCTCGACCAGACCGTCTGGTACCGATTCCTCCGCGCCGTCGAGGAGTCGGCCGCGGATCCAGAACGAGCCGGCGCTGCGGTCTGGTACGACATACTCCCCGTGCTCCCAGGTCATGCCGATCGACAGGTATGGCCCCACCGTCTGCGCGGGGGTGCTGAGCAGACATGGAGCGGTCATGATCCCGCCTCCCCTGCTTCGAGCGGGGTGGCGCCGCTGCCGCGCAGCACGATGTCGAAGTTGAACGCTAGCGCCCATTCCGGCTGCGTGTCCTCGAGCGAGAACTGTGCGATCAGCCGATCCCGAGCGGCAGCCGGTACAGAGTTGAAGATCGGGTCCTGGCCGAAGAGCGGGTCGTCGGGGAAGTACATCTGGGTCACCAACCGCTGGGTGAAGGAGCGACCGAAGACCGAGAAGTGGATGTGTGCCGGCCGCCAGGCGTTGTGGTGGTTGCGCCAAGGGTAGGCACCTGGCTTGACGGTCGTGAAGGTGTACCTGCCCTCGTCGTCGGTGAGTGTGCGGCCCATCCCGTCGAAGTTCGGGTCCAGCGGCGCCGGCCAGTTGTCCAGGTCGTGTCGGTAGCGACCGGCCGCATTGGCCTGCCAGATCTCCACCAGGCTCCGCGGGATCGGTCGTGCGTCACCGTCGAGCAGGCGACCCGTGACCAGAATCCGTTGACCCAGCGGTTCGTCGGCGTATCCGCGGGTCAGATCCGCGTCATCCTCGTTCAGCATTCCTTCCCCGAAGACGGGGCCGGTCACCTCGGTGAGCCGTTGCGGCAGGTCGACCGGTGCCTTGACCGGCGCCCGCAGCCGGGTCGAGACGTAGTCCGGGCTGAGCAGCGGCGGATGGGTACCGGCCGGATCGCGCCGGAACCGAGGTAACGCGGTGTCCCAGCCCGGTGTGCTCATCGTCGACAGGTTATGCGCTGCGCCGACCACTTCGGCGTAATTACGCCGGCTCACGTCCTTGGCTCACCCGCTGGCGCAACCCGCCCAGGCAGGGAAGTGTCTCGGGCATGCGCACCCAGGTGGCGATCATCGGTGCCGGTCCGGCCGGGCTCGTGCTCGCGCAGCTGCTCAGCAACGCAGGGGTCGAATCGGTCATTGTGGAGAACAGGTCCCGGGAGTACGTCGAGGCCCGGCTGCGCGCGGGTGTGCTGGAGCAGGGGACGGTCGAGTTGCTCCGGGAGGCCGGCGCCGGCCAGCGGCTGGACCGAGAGGGCCTGCGACACGATGGGATCTACCTGCAGTGGCCGGGCACTCGGGAGCACCTGGACTTTCCGGACCTGTGTGGGCGCTCGGTGTGGATCTACGGGCAGACCGA
Source organism: Actinomycetota bacterium (assembly GCA_030862345.1). GTDB lineage: Bacteria > Actinomycetota > Actinomycetes > Mycobacteriales > Geodermatophilaceae > JACCQS01. The sequence goes on from JALZDV010000125.1 coordinate 23,924, forward strand.
GGTGGTCAAGGACCTCGTCGCTGCCCGGCTCGAGGCCGGGCAGCCGCTGTACTTCGAGGTGTCGGACACCGCCGTGCATGACATCGACACCGACCGCCCCGCTGTCACCTTTCTCGACGCAGATGGCAGCGAGCAGCGGATCGAGTGCGACCTGATCGCCGGTTGCGACGGCTCCCATGGCGTCTCTCGGTCGGCCATCCCGCACGCGTCGAGCCGTACCTGGCAGCGCGACTATCCGTACGGCTGGCTCGGCATCCTGGCGGAGGCGCCGCCGTCCACCGACGAGCTGATCTACGCCTGGCACCCCCACGGTTTCGCGCTGCACAGCATGCGCTCAACGACGATCACTCGGCTCTACCTTCAGGTCGGCCTCGAGGAGAGCTTGCAGGACTGGGACGACGACCGCATCTGGGCGGAACTGTCCACCCGGCTCGGATATGAAGGATGGGAACTGGTAACCGGTCCGATCCTGGACAAGGGCATCACCCCGATGCGCAGTTTCGTCAGCGAGCCGATGCGGTACGGACGGCTCTTTCTGGCTGGCGATGCCGCTCACATCGTCCCGCCGACCGGTGCCAAGGGGCTGAACCTGGCGGTCGCCGACGCCAAGCTTCTCGCGGATGCGGTCATCTCCTCGTACGGCTCCTCGACCGGCGACGGGGGTGCTGGACAGGACCTGCTGGATGCCTACGCCGAGACTGCGCTGCGCCGGGTCTGGCGGTGTACGCACTTCTCCTGGTGGATGACTTCCATGCTGCACACCGAGGAAGACGACCCGTTCGGCCGGAAACTGCAACTGGCCCAGCTTCGCTATGTCAGCACCTCTCGGGCCGCCGCGGAGAGCCTCGCGGAGAACTACACCGGACTTCCCTACGGTTGGTGACGCGCCGGCTCAAGCGTCGGCGCAGGCCACCTCGACATAGCTCCACAGGGCGTCGCGCTGCGCGGTGGAGACCTCCAGCACTCCGTACTGCGGCTGGCCTCCGTCGAAGCTGACGAAGTAGGGGAACAGGAACGGCTGCTTGGTCTCGCCGAGCACGTGTGCATCGCAACCGCGCCCGGTCATCCGCAGTACGACCGGCACCACGAGTTCGTCGTCCTGCGCGGCCATCGGGCGCGGCGGGTCACCGTCCTGTGCGAAGGAGACGTCGAAGACCACGCTTCCGCGCAGTTCGGTGAGGGTGATCTCCTCGGTGTTGGAGCGTCGGGTCAGGGTGATGTCGGCCTGCAGAACGGCCTCCCCCTCGTCCTCGGCGAGGGTGAATCCGCCGAGACTCACCGCGACCGCTGCAGCCAGGGCGAGCAGGTGGCACTCCTCGGTGTGGATCCGATCCAGGATGTCGTCGGGCGCCTCCAGCGGTACCCGCGCCTCCTCGATCCGGCCATCGGGCCGCTGAACCTGCAGGGCGGCAAAGGCAGGGTCGACCGTGCCGCCTGCACCGCAGCGGGCCGGCCCGTATTGGGTCGGCAGGTCGATCGTCGCCCCCGGCTGGTAGGTCGCTGGACGCCCGCCGAAGGGCAGTCGCTCGAATCCCGGCGAATCCAGGCTGACCGCCAGCACGCTGAACGGCTCGGACCCGGTATTCGTGATCCGGGTCTGGAACTGTCCACCCACCGCGACATCGGTTCGCAGCCGAACGGCCAGCGCGCTCATCCCTGGCACGGCTGGGGTCGCCACCGGGGCCGTGGGTTGCGCCGAGTCCGCCGCCACGCCCGAGGGCCGGTCAGCCGGACCGGTGGAGTCGGCAGCAGCGGCACAGCCGGAGACCGCCGCGAGTACGGCAGTCAGCCCTGAGACCAACCCGCTCCATGTCCGCATCAACCGATCATGCCTGCTCACCTCGCCCGGCCGTACTACGTTCGGCTGGCAGGAACTGCGCATCTCACGAACCCCGCCAGGAGGCAGTCATGGCAGACAACGTTTATCGGGTCACCGAGATAGTCGGGACCAGCACCGAGGATGTGGAAGCGGCAATCCGGAACGGGGTGGCCAGAGCCGGCCGCACCCTGCACAACCTCGACTGGTTCGAGGTCACCGAGATCCGCGGGCACCTCGTCGACGGTGCGATCGAGCACTTCCAGGTCGGGCTCAAGGTCGGCTTCCGGCTCGACGACGAGTAGCCGGTTACCGGGTGGCCGAAGTTCTCGCTGGACGCGGCCTGTCGCGGGCCGGCGTGCTCGACGTCGGTTGCGGGCAGGGCAGTCAGGCATTACGGCTGGCCCGGGGATCAGCCATCCCGCAGGCCCAACACTTTCTGCAGGTCAGCCTGCGACGGCGATCCGTCGACGCGGCCGGAGGGGTCCCGGTACAGCCGGCATGACAGGCTCGGCTGCTGATCGGGCATCCGGAACGGGTCAGTGCCGTCCACGAGCAGGGTCGGCGACCCGGTCATCCCGGCCGCCGCCGCTTCGGCCAGCGTCCGGAGCTCGCGGCGGCTGACCTCGACCGCGTGCGGACCTACGAGCACCTCGTTCAGCCGGGCCTGCAAGCGTGCGACGTTGGGACAATCGGGCACGTGCAGTATCTGCAGCTTCATGAAGCCGTCACGGCCTCGATGCTCGTGGAGTCATGACGGCATTCCTCCTGGAGACTCGCGATCAGCGGGCATCGCCGATCCCGGCTCGGCAGCTCACAGGTGTCCACCAGTTCAGCCAGCGAGTCCTTCATCCGCTGCAGCTCGCGGATTTTGCGCTCCAGGTCCTCGATCCGAGTCCCGGCGAGGTCTCGCGCCGGTTTGCATGCGGCCGGGCCGCCTTTGGCCAGGTGCAGTAGCTCCTGTACCTCGTGCAGGGTGAAGCCGAGCTCCTGAGACCGTTTCACGAACCTGATCACCCGTACGGTCTCAGGCGGATACCTTCGATATCCGCGCGGCGACCGGGGCGGAACCTCGAGCAGTCCTCGACGCTCGTAATAGCGCAACGTCTGTACGTTCACGCCGGCCTGGGCCGCGACTTCACCACTACGCATGCCAACAAGCATCGACCCTGTACTGCACTACAGAGTCAAGACTCCCTACGTCGCGAGAGCCGGGCCCGGCAACGGCCGTGATCGAGACTTGACCCGATACCTACGTACAAGGTGGACGGTGGATCCATGAGAACCTCACAGTTGCCGTCCGTCACCCACCGGCGGGCCGTCGGACCCCTCGGAACGGTCGCGCGAATCGTCCTCGGCCTGATCCTGATCGCCACGGTTGTCACTGGCCACTTCCAACCATTGGCTTGGACCGCAGGCATCGTCGCGTTCCCGGCCATCGTGATCGCCGCGCACTGGATCAGATTGCGCCGCAATCCCGCCCACATCGAGGCAACCGGACCCATTGGCTTCGCGGTCAATCTCGCGGTAGTCCTCGTGTTGTTCCTCACCCCGTGGTACGCGCCGGCGCTCGCGTTCACCAATAACGCGGCGGCGCTGTTCTATGGTGCCTCGATGCTGCTTGCTGCTGCGCGCGGCTACGCCGGGTGCGAGGTGCTGGCCCTGTCCAACTGGCTCCTGCGGCGCGACGATCAGGTCGGCTGCCTGGTCTTCGAACCCATCGACCGCCTCGAACGCGCCCGGGCGGCCCGGCGATGAAGTCGGTCAATCGCCCGATCTTCGCCCGCTGTTACGGGTGGCTCAGTCACCACATGGAGCGGGAATTCGGTGCCCACCGGGCCCGTCAGCTCGCCGGCCTGAAGGGGGCGGTGATCGAGATCGGGGCAGGCAACGGACTGAACTTCGCGCACTATCCGGCCGACGTCACCAGAGTCCTGGCAGTCGAGCCCGAGCCACATCTGCGCAGTCTGGCTCGGGACTCGGCCCAGCGCGCCGCCGTGCCGGTCGAAGTCGTTGCGGGGCTGGCCGACCGGCTGCCCGCCGATGATTCCAGCATGCATGCGGCAGTCAGCACGCTGGTGCTGTGCTCCGTACCCGACCAGGCCCGTGCGCTGCGGGAGATCCGTCGCGTCCTGCGGCCCGGCGGGCAGTTGCGCTTCCTCGAACACGTCCGCGCGGACACCGCGCTGCTGCGCGGTACGCAGTGGCTGCTGGACACGACGATCTGGCCGTTCCTGGCCGGCGGCTGTCACACCTACCGGGACACGGCCGCGGCGATCCGCAATGCCGGGTTCACGCACAGCCAGCTGGAGCACGTACGCTTCCCCGACCTCCGGGTCTCGACCCCCGGATCGACGCACATTCTGGGAGCGGCGCTGCGTCCGTAACCGCCTACCCGGCGGCAGCCCTAGGACATCAGCACCGTCGCATGGCCGAGCATGAGCCGTCGTCTAGTCGCTGAGTTGGAGTCGTTCAACGATTGCCTGTCAAGACGGTGTTGACAGCCCGGTTGATGTCAAGTGATACTTGACAACATGGACCTGCCGGTCACGACGGAGCAGTTGATCGAAGCGGTCGGGTCGGAGGCGGCCGAGGACACGCCGCTGGCCCGAGTGGTCGCCGCGGCGATGGCGAGCAGCCAACTGGGTGCGCTCGCCGATGCCGTACTTGATCGGTTCGTACGGGATGCGCGCGACGCCGGGAACTCGTGGGCAGACATCGGTGCCGCACTGGGGGTCACCCGGCAGGCGGCCCATCTGCGGTTCAACCCTCGCCAGGCTCGTCCCGTGCAGCCGTGGCCGGAGCAGTTCTCCGAGCAGGCACGAGAGGTGATCGGCCAGGCGGTGGAGCAGGCTAGGCAACTCGGGCACAACTATGTGGGGACCGAACACGTGCTCCTGCCCCTACTCCAGGCCGACCATGATCCCACCGGGCGGATCCTGCGCAAGCTCGGGCTCACCGAGGATGCCGTGCGCAGGCATGCCGAGCGAATCGTCGGATCCGGGGAGCCGGGTCAACGAGACGCCCTGGGTCTGGCGCCTCGGCTGAAGAAGTCCTTCGAGCTGGCGCGGGGTCACGCGAAGCGGCTCGGCCATCCGTGCCCCGGCACCGAGCACCTCCTGCTCGGCCTCGTCGACGTCGAAGGCGTCGCTGCCGAGATCCTTGCCGCAGAGCACATTCCGCCAGATCAACTGCGTACCGAGATCGCCCAAGCACTCGGCGTGGACGTGAGCAAACTTTCCTCCGGGCGCCGACGCACTGGTCGCCTGCGCTGATCGGCACCCGAGGCAGGATGGGCTGATGTTGGCTGGCCTGGCACCGCAGCGCCGCCGCCTCGTGCTGGGCATCATCGCGGCTGCCGTTGCGGCGGTGCTGGTCGGCATCTTCGTCGGCGTGCGTAACGCTGGGCCGGCTGTCCCAGTGCCGCAGAACCAGCCCGGACCCATCCTGATGGTCCCCGGACTGGGCGGCTCGACCAGCGCCCTGACCGTGCTTGCCGACAGACTGCGCGGCGACGGGCGCGACGTCACGATCATGTTGCTGCCCGGCGACGGCAGAGGTGACCTGCGCGAGCAGGCCACGGCTCTGCAAGATTCGGTGACCGCGGTCTTACAGCGGACCGGCGCGCCATCGGTCGATGTTGTGGGCTACTCCGCGGGCGGTGTGGTGGCCCGAATCTGGGTCGCCGAACTCGGCGGCGACGTCCTGGCTCGCCGGGTCATCACGCTCGGCTCGCCGCACCACGGGACGCAACTTGCGTCGCTGGCCGGCGACCTCGCCCCGGGCGCCTGCCCAGCTTGTACGCAACTCGCCCCGCACAGCGACGTGCTGCTGGAACTCAACACCGGTGACGAGACCCCGGATGGCCCCGAGTTCGTCTCGATCTGGACGACGCTGGATCAAACGGTCATCCCGCCGGACTCCGCGCGGTTGGACGGAGCGCTGGCGATCCCGGTCCAGAGCGTCTGCGCGGACTCGCGGGTCAGCCACGGCCAACTCCCGAGCGACCCGTTGGTAGTCAGAATCGTCGCCGAGGAACTGGGGCCCGACCCACCTGTGCAACTCTCGACGGCGGACTGCGACCGGCTCAGCTGAGCATCATTCGCGTTGATCATCGGAACTAGGGGGTTGTCCGCCAGTTTGATGCCGAACCCCCGCGTTTCCGATGATCAACTCGTGATGTCCTTGGTGGTGAAGTTCGCCCACGCCGCCGAGAGCAGGACGCCCACGTACACCCCCTGCAGCGCAATGCCCCGGGTGATGTCGCGCCACTCGATGGGGTCCCGGAACAGGTCGGCGAAGGCCAGCCAGTAGCGGGTCGGAAGGTACGGCGACAGCGCGTCGGCCGCGTCGAGGGTGAACAGCAGCGACGAAGCGATCAGGAATGCAAGCGCACCGAGCGTGGCGGCCAGCGGCGAATCGGTCAACGTGGACAGGAACAGGGCCATCGCGGCGACGCCCAGCATCGACAGGGTGATGTAGCCGATCGCCAGCGCCGTTCGTACGGCGATCTGGCTGTTGGTCAGCGTCGTCCCCGAGACACTGGAGGCCACCGGCGCCGAGCCGAACAGGTTGACTCCCACCACGTAGGCGACCCCCGCGACGGCCACCACCGCGAGCAGCACGAAGGTGAAGACCGCGGCGAGCTTGGCCAGCAGCAATCGCGTACGTCCGACTGGACGAGCCAGGAGATAGCGCAGGGTCCCCGACTGCGCTTCCCCGGCAACCGAATCGCCCGCGATCACCGCCACCGCGACCGGCAGGAACAGCGGCAGGATCACCGCGAGCGCGGCCAGTGGGAACAGCGTGCCGTTGGACAGCACCGACGACAGGAAGACCGGTCCCTCCCCCGGCCGCGGACCGATGTCGGTCAACGCCAGGAGCACCGCGATCAGCGTCGGCAGCGCGTTGAGCATCACGATCGTCACCCAGGTACGCGGCCGGCGCAGCATCTTGGTGATCTCGACGGCGATCATGGCGACACCGTTGGCATCCGGTCCGACCCCGAGTTCGTGGCTGCTTCGAGCACGACCTGCTCCAGGGTCCGACGGTCCGGCCCGAGCTCGCTGACCCGGATCCCCTCCCGGACGAGCAGGGCGTTGAGGGTTGACGCGTCCGTGCCGGTGACTGTCAACCGGTCGCCGTTCTTGCGCAGCACCCGCCCGTCGAGCAGCGCATGCGCCCGATCAGCGTCCGGAGTCCGTACGACGCTGTTGCCGGTGGGGGCGGTCAAAGTGTCGAGTTGGTCCTGCAGCACGAGCCGGCCGCGGTCCAGGACGCCGACCCGGGTGCACAGCTGCTCGACCTCGGCCAGCAGGTGACTGGACAGGAACACGGTCGTGCCGCCGGCATGCAGAGCCAGTAGAAGGTCGCGAATCTCCCGGATACCTTGCGGGTCAAGCCCATTGGTGGGTTCGTCCAGGATCAGCAGCTCGGGCTTGCGCAGCAGTGCCGAGGCGAGGCCCAAGCGCTGCCGCATTCCCAGCGAGTAGGCCTTGACCGGCCGCTTGTCGACCCCGCCTAGCCCGACCTGTTCCAAGACCGCCTCGATCCGGGCGCTGCGGGTGCGACGCGACCCACCAACGCCGGCCGCGTCGAACAGCGCGAGGTTCCGGCGGCCGGACAGGTGCGGATAGGCGCCCGGCCCTTCGACCAGGGCACCGACCCGGGGTAGAACGGTTTTGCCGTGCTTGGGCATTCGTTTCCCGAGCACCTCGATCTCTCCGCTGGAGGCAAGCACGAGGCCGAGCAGCATCCGTACCGTCGTGGTCTTGCCCGAGCCGTTGGCCCCGAGGAATCCGTAGATGTCGCCGTCACGTACGTCGAGGTCGATGTTGTCAACGGCGAGGATCTGCCCGAAAGACTTGGTGAGCCCGGTCGTCCGGATCATCCGGGCACCTCGCCGGTGACAACTAGCGACGGGAATGCCGACCGGGGGTTGTCCAGCAAGTCCTGCGCGGCCCGTTCCAGGGTCTCGAGATCGACTGTCCCGGTCAGCAGGAAACTCTGATTGCCGCCGCCTCCGAAGGTCAGCAGGACAGAGAACGGCCCCACCGTGATGGCCGTACCGAATTGGTTTGTCGTGTCGACCTCGGGCGCCTCGAGCAGTTGCCGACGCAGCGGTTCGGCGAAGTCCTGCCACAGCGGTACGGCGACCAGCACTGTCACCCCGCGGCCGTAGTCACCGACCGAGCCCAAGCCCTCGGCCCGGTCCCGGCGGTCCAGTCCGGCGAGCCGGTCGAGGGGTACCGAATCGCCGAATCGGTCGACGGCTGCGACGATGTCGTCGACCTCGTCGACCTGGACGCGGGCGCCCCGCGGGGGTGAGAAGTACGTCGTCTCCGCACTGGGTCGCTCGAACTGGATGTCCAAGAAGGACGTCGTCACGGCTGGGACCGAGGCGCCCTCGCCGTACACCGCAACCCGCAGCGGCAGGCCGGTGCCTGGATCAACCCAGATCTCGACCCGGTCCACATTGGACTGGGACTCCCGTGGGGTCAGTCGGAGTCCGGCGGTGGAGATACCGGCGATTCGTTCCGTGGGCAGCCGGGTCACCTCGTCGGCGTCTGCCTCGCTGAGCAATCTCCGCCCGAGTTCGCTGGGCAGGAGGTCGTCCGGGCGCGGTGTTCGTAGATCCGGGACAGGTGTACGCGTGGCGCGGTTGGCCTCGTACTCCCAGGTCCACGTGGTCGCACCTCGCCGGTGCACCCCGGTCTCGCCGGTCAACGTGACCGTGTCCACCCGCCAGTCCTCGGGATCGCGCCACCACACCCGGGTGGTGGTGCGGTCGGCGAACAGTTCCACGAGTTCGGGAAGCTGGTCGTTGATCGGCAGCAGGACGCCGCCGATGGACTGCGCGTAGCCGGAGTAGCTGACATCTCCCGAGTTGTGGACCATCTCCAGCAACTCACCCGCACTGATCTCGGAATCGGCGGCCGGCAGAACCGAGACAGCGACCGGGATGGCGACTAGCACGGCAACGAGCCCGGCGACCACCGACCATCGATGGCGCGCGGTCATCCCCACCTCCCGGAATGAAGCCATGCCTCACGGTACGTCGGGGGCGCTGAATATCGGCCGACTCTCAGCCAACTCCCAGTCGATCCGCCCGCGGGAGTAATCATCCCCGAAGCCGCACCCAATACCCGCTAACCCAGGGCATCCCTCAGGAGGTGCCCCACATCGCCCAGGATGTGCCGGCCGTCGGAGACGACCGTCGAGCCGCCGACCACGACCGTTCGGACGTCCGCAGTGGTCGCCGTCATCGCGATCTGGTCGTGGTCGGTGCCGACCGTACGAACGCTCGAAGTGTCGATCGCCACCAGATCCGCGGGAGCGCCGACCTCCAGCCTGCCGGCTTCCGGCCACCCCAGGGCGCGGTGACCATTGACTGTGAGGGCCTCGACCAGCCCGGCCGGGGCCACCGTGCCTCGGCGGCCGGTGCGCAGCCGCTCGTGCAGCTCGATGCCGCGCGCCTCGGCCAGCAGGTCGGCGGCCACGTGCTGGTCGCTGCCCGCGCACAGCCGCACTCCGGCCTCGACGAGCGGACCGGTCGGCGGCAAGCCGTCGGCGAGGTCAGCCTCGGTGCTCGGGCACAGGCACACAGTCACCCGTCGCGTACCGAGGGTCTCCACGTCGGACTCGGTCAGGTGGGTCGCATGTACGGCAGTAGTCATCGGACCGAGCAGGCCGTGCCGGTCCAGTAACTCGGTAGGCGTGCAGCCGTACACCGCCCGACAGGCCTCGTTCTCGGCCGGCTGCTCGGACAGGTGGACGTGCAGCGGTCGCCCAGCCGCCTCCGCACCGATCCGTGACAGGTTCTCCGCCGGCACCGCGCGGATCGAGTGCACGGCCACCCCGATCCGGGTGTTCCGGTCCGGCCGCAGCGCACCGAGCCGCTCGGCCCAGGCGTCGACGTCCGCGTCGGCGAACCGTTGCTGCACCGCGTTCAGCGGCTGGTGTCCCTCGGCATCCAGGCCGCCGCTGAGGTAGGCGGCATCGAGCAGGGTCAGCCGGATCCCCGCCGCCGCGGCGGCCTGGCGTAGGACCTGGCTCATCGCGTTGGGGTCGTCGTAGGGGCGCCCGTCCGCTCCGTGATGCAGGTAGTGGAACTCCCCCACGCAGGTCACCCCGGCGAGAGCGGATTCGGCGTAGACCGCGGTGGCCAACGCACGGTAGGAGTCGGGCTTCAGCGTGGCGGCGACGGCGTACATCGCATCTCGCCACGTCCAGAAGGTTCCGCCCCCGGTGTGTGTACGTCCGCGCAGCGCGCGATGAAAGGCGTGCGAATGGGCGTCGGCGAACCCCGGTAGCACGATTCCGGCCAGCCCGGTGTCGCCGTCGGCAGGTCGTACGCCGGTCTCGACTGCGGTCAGGCGACCGTCTACGCCAGCGGTCAGCCGTACGTCGGTGGCGACGCCCCCCGGAAGCCAGGCCTGCGCGCACCACCAGGACCTGGTCGCGTCGGGCGCTGTCCGCACCGTCGCAGGGTCGGTCACGACTCGTTCATCGGTATCCGCACGCCGCGCTCGGCGGCCACCTGCTCAGCGCGCTCGTAACCGGCATCGACGTGCCGCATGACCCCCGTACCGGGATCGTTGGTGAGCACGCGCTCCAGCTTCTGCGCCGCCAGCGGGCTGCCGTCGGCGACGCTCACCTGGCCCGCGTGGATCGACCGGCCGATTCCGACGCCGCCACCGTGGTGAATCGAAACCCAGGAGGCCCCCGAGGCGGTGTTCAGCAGAGCGTTGAGCAGCGGCCAGTCGGCGATCGCATCCGACCCGTCGACCATCGACTCCGTCTCCCGGTACGGCGAGGCAACCGACCCGCAGTCCAGGTGGTCTCGGCCGATGACGATCGGGGCCAGTAATTCTCCGGAGGCCACCATCTCGTTGAACCGCAGGCCGGCCCGATCGCGTTGGCCATACCCGAGCCAGCAGATCCGCGCCGGAAGTCCCTGGAAGGCAATCCGTTCGCCGGCGGCAGTGATCCAGCGGCGCAGCCGATCATCGTCAGGAAAGAGGTCGAGGATTGCCCGGTCAGTCGCGGCGATGTCGGACTCCTCACCGGACAGAGCCACCCAGCGGAACGGCCCCTTGCCCTCGCAGAACAACGGTCGGATGTAGGCAGGGACGAAGCCGGGGAAGTCAAAGGCCCTGCCGTACCCGCCCTTTCGGGCCTCGTCGCGCAGGGAGTTGCCGTAGTCGAAGACCTCGGCGCCGGAGTCCAGAAAACCGACCATGGCCTCGACATGGCGGGCCATCGAGGCCTGTGCTCGGTCGGTGAACTCCTCCGGCTTGGTGCGCGCATAGTCATCCCAGTCGTCGGGATCGACGTCCTCGGGCAGGTATGACAACGGGTCGTGTGCAGAGGTCTGGTCGGTGACGATGTCGACCTGGATGCCGCGCTGGAGGAGCATCGGCAGGACCTTGGCACAGTTGCCGACCAGCCCGACCGACAGCGGCCGCCGTTCGTCGCGCGCCGTCTCGCAGCGGCGTACAGCATCGTCGAAGTCGTCGGCGAGTTCGTCGAGATAGCGGTCGCGGATTCGCCGGATCAGCCGCGGCCCGCTGACGTCGATCACCAGGCAGACCCCGTCGTTGAGGGTGACCGCCAGCGGCTGGGCACCGCCCATCCCGCCGCAGCCGCCGGTCACGGTCAGGGTGCCGGCCAGCGTCCCGCCGAAGCGTTTTTCGGCCACCGCGGCGAACGTCTCGTACGTGCCCTGCAGGATGCCTTGAGTCCCGATGTAGATCCACGAGCCGGCCGTCATCTGCCCGTACATAGTCAGGCCGAGGTTCTCCAGCCGGCGGAACTCCGGCCAGTTCGCCCAGTCCGGGACCAGGTTGGAATTGGCGATCAGCACACGCGGTGCCCACTCATGGGTGCCGAAGACGCCGACCGGTCGCCCGGACTGCACGAGCAGGGTCTCGTCGTCGGCCAGGTTCGTGAGCGAGCGGACCATCGCATCGAAGCTCGGCCAGTCCCGCGCGGCCTTGCCCGTGCCGCCGTAGACGACCAGGTCGTCGGGCCGCTCGGCGACGTCGGGGTCCAGGTTGTTCATCAACATCCGCAGCGGCGCCTCGGTCTGCCAGCTGCGCGTGGTCAGTTCGGTGCCTCGGGCGGCTCGTACGGTTCGCGGTCCGGTCACGGTGCTCACTATTCCCCGCGATCATGGAGCTGTGACCGGATTTCGCCTCGATTCCTGGTCGCAGCGCCATCATCGCGGGCGGTCTTGGGGTCCGGTTGACATGTGACCTTTTGGTCACCTATGGTCCGACTGTGACG